>NZ_JABUMQ010000152.1:0-25589 GCF_013336645.1 Myxococcus sp. CA039A
CAGGGCCTTCCTGCTGGACGTGCTGCAGCCGCGCTTCGCGCGCGACTTCGACTCGGGGCTGGGCATCAACCACAGCTACCTGTTCGCCGAGTACACCTACGCGGATGTGGACAATTTCGGCAAGCCGGGCTTCGTGCTCTCCAGCCGGCGCTGGATGTTCGGACTCGCGCTGGACTATTAGCGGCGGATGCCGCTTTTTCCGCGCTCCTCCCGCTCGTTCGTCGCGCACTTTCTCTTGATGGTCGCCGTGGGGCCCTGGGCCTCCGGCTGCCGGCGCGTCGTCCGGGCGGACCTGGGCGCGGACCGCACGGTGGAGGCGGGCGTTCCCGTGGAGCTGGGCTCGGGCGAGGCGGGGGCGCAGGCCCTCACCTGGGAGCCCGGTGACGGGACGCCTTCACGGACGGGCTCCCGGCTGTCGCATGCCTTCGCCCGCGCGGGCACGTTCACCGTTCGCGCGCTGCATGAGGGCCAGGAGGTCGGCAGCGTGCGACTCACGGTGGTGCCGCGCCCGTTGCTGCGCGCGGTGCCCTCGGATGCGCGGTCGCTGCTGTGGGTGCCCAGGCTTCAGGGCAACGTGGAGCCGCTGGTGGACTTCTACGAGCGGCTCGTCGGTCCCGATGAGGCCGAGCAGGTGCTGCGGGAGGCTCCGCTGGTGTCGCTCGTGCTGAACAGCCTGACGAGTGGCGCGAGTGTCGTGGACCCGGAGGAGGGCTTTGGCCTGTTCCTGCTGCCCGGGTTCGACGGCGTGGTGGCGCTGCTGGGCGTGACGGAGCCCGACGCGGCGCTCGCGGCGGTGGCGAAGGAGTTGGAGGCGGTGGGCCACGAGGTGACCGCCACGGAGGATGGCACCATGCGCGTGACGCCCCTGGACTCCGGCGAGCCGATGCTGCTGTTCGTCGACCGGGGCTATCTGTACCTCGCGATTCCGGACGCGGCGGACGAGGACGTGGTGCCCGGGGAGGGCGAGCCCGTGGAGGTGCTGGCTCAGGAGGAGGCGCCGGCGGTGGTGGGCGACGTCGAGGTGGCGCGCCGCGCGGTGCTGGGGCTGTCCGGTGAGGGTCTCTCCGAGTCCGCGCTGCTGACGGAGCTGCGGCCGAAGGTGGCCGAAGGCAATGTCTACCTGTACTCGGGCGCGTTGCAGCGGGCCGAGGACGCGGAGGAGGCGGGGCCGGTTCGCGGGTTCTTCGCGTCGCTGACGGTGCAGCCGGAGCGGCTGGTGTTGGATGGCTTCCTGTCGTCCACTCGGCCGCTGCTGCAGGGGGCGGATGCTCCCGCGTCGGCGTTGCTGGCGGACAGCGCGCTGGGGCCGGTGGCGGCCGCGCAGCTCTCCGTGCCGCCCGAGGAGCTGGCGAAGCTGGCGTTCGGTGCTCCGGGCTCACCGCACCGGGAGCGCACCGTGGAGCGCTGGCGCGCGCGGGGGCTGGACGCGGAGGCGCTGCTGAAGGCGCTGCGCGGCGACGTGGCCATGCTGGTGTACTTCGATGCGCCCGGGTTCCTGCGGGGCTTCGTGCAGAAGCAGCGGCCGGAGCCCAAGGGCACGGTGCTGATCGACGCGGGGCTTACGTCCGCGGAGCCGGTGCTGAGGCTGCTCGATGCGCGGCTGCAGGGCACGTCGCTGCGCTTCAGCGCGGAGAAAGTCCCGGGAGGCAAGCTCTACCGGACCCTGATGTGGGGCTATCCGGTGCAGCTCAAGGTGGGGCCGGAGCGGGCCACGCTCGTCGCGGGAGAGTCGCTGGACGGCCGGCCGCGCGGCGACGTGGGGCGCGCGCTGCGCGAGCGCTTCGGGGGCGAGACGTTTGGTGCCGGGCACATGTCGGTGATGGCGGACCTGGGCCAGCTGCGCGCGGACCTGGAGGCGCAGGAGTCGGTGCCTGGGGTGTCGGCGGAGCGGCTCGCGTCGGCCCAGGCGCTCGTCAAGGCGGTGATGGAGGGTGTCACGCCGCTGGACTCGGCCTTCCTGGACTTCTCGCTCGCCGAAGGGGGCGCCCGACTCAAGGGGAGCCTGCGGCTTCGCGAGGACGCGCGGACGGGACGAGGTTGGCAGTGAGCGCGGGTGGCGCCGTCACCGTGCTGTACTTCGCCGCCGCTCGTGAGCGGACGGGACGGGCGCGCGAGTCGCTCGACGTGCCCGAGGGCGCGACGGTGCGAGACGTGCTCCGGTTGCTCGCGACGGCGCATCCGGGGCTGGAGCCGTTGCTGCCGCACCTGCGGGTGGCGGTGGACCAGGAGTTCGTGAGCGCCGAGGCACCGGTGCGACAGGGCGCGGAGGTCGCGTTGATTCCTCCGGTGGCGGGTGGCTCGCCTGGGTTGTTCCAGGTGGTGGACCGTCCGCTGCGGTTGGAGGACGTGGTGGAGGCGGTGGGCGGCGAGGCGTACGGCGGGCTGGTGACGTTCAGCGGCTCGGTGCGCAACCAGACGAAGGGACGTCGCGTGCTGCGGCTGGAGTACGAGGCCTACGCGCCCATGGCGGAGAAGAAGCTGGCGGAGATTGGGGCCGAGGCCACGGCGCTGTGGCCGGGCGTGCGGCTGGCAATTGTCCACCGCGTGGGCACGCTGGTGCCCGGAGAGCTGGCGGTGGTCATCGCCGCCGCGGCCCCGCATCGCAAGGAGGCGTTCCGGGGTTGCGAGCACGCCATCGAACGACTCAAGCAGGACGTGCCCATCTGGAAGAAGGAGTTCTTCGAGGACGGCGAGGTCTGGGTCGGGCTGGGGCCGTGACGCCGCACAGGTCCCAGATGAGTCCCAGCTGCTCGAGCCCGCGCAGCACGAGGTACACCAGGTCCACTTCCCACCACGCGACGCCCTGACGGACCCGGCCCGCGCGGTGGTGATGGTTGTTGTGGAACTCTCCCAGCGAGAGCACCGCGTAGAGCAGGTTGTTGCGGCTGTTGTCTCGGGTGTCGAAGCGGCGGGGTCCTCGACTCAGGCTCGGGCCGCGCGGGGGCCCGGGCCCGTCCGCGCGCATGGAGGCCTCAGCGCGAGCGGAAGGTCGCGGGGATGTGGACCTCCTCCGGGCCTCCATCGGTCTGCTGCTGCGAGCGCTCCGCATCGGTGATGGGCCGCATGGGCGTGTCCAGGCCCATCTGCTTGCGACGCGCGGCTTCCTTGTCGGCCGCCAGTTGCAGCGCGCGTGCGTTGGATTCGGCCGCGCGTTGTGGCGTGGGGCCCGCGAGCAGGAAGCCCACCGGAAGGCTCAAGAAGAGCAGGCCGACGATGAGCAGCCAGCCCATGTCCTTCCACTGGAGGGGGCCGACGCGCTCCTTCACGACGGAGCCCTGGACGAGCAGCGAGAGCTGACCTTCCGTCAGCCGCAGCGTCATTCCATCCGCGAGGGCCACGGAGGTCCGGCCCTGGTCCTTCACGAGCTGATTGGCTGGGACGGAGGTGAAGGCGTCGCCGCGTGCCTTGTGCTCCACGTGGACGTTGGGCGGCAGGTGGATGCGCCAGCCGCGTCCGGTGCGTTCTGCCATGAGGAAGGGCTCCTCTGGCAGCGTGAAGCCGTAGAGGGGCAGGGGCGCCTTTTCATCGGGCGCGGCATGCACCTTCGCCTGCTCGGGCCCGTAGCTCCAGGCATCCGCGAGGTTCTCGCCCCAGTACAGCTCGAAATACAGCCCGCCGTCCGCCTTGGTGCTCATCTCGCGTACAAGCATATGCGTCCTGCTGCCTCTCGGCCGCGTCATCGGGCGCGGAAGCCCACCGGTGGACACGAAACGTCCGCCCGCCTACCCGACAACCAAGGGAGGTCAGGGGTTCCCCGGGCGAATCACCTCGAGGGCGTACTCGGCCCACCTGGCGAGGTGGGGCTCGGTGTGTTCGGCCCGTTCTTCGCGGGTTCGGTGGGTCCGCCGGGGACAGCAGGTGGCACGGGCCCACCGGTTCCCGCGACAGCAGGCGGTGCTGAACCACTCGCTCCTGTGGCGGCAGGCGGAACCGTTCCACTCGCTCCGGTGCCAACAGGCGCTGCGGTTCCGTTGCTTCCATTGGCAGCAGGCGGTGCTGAACCACTCGCTCCTGTGGCGGCAGGCGGAACCGTTCCACTCGCTCCGGTGCCAACAGGCGCCACGGGCCCACCGTTTCCATTGACAGCAGGCGGTGCTGAACCACTCTTTCCCGCTGCGGCAGGCGGAATCGTTCCACTCGCTCCGGTGCCAACAGGCGCCACGGGCCCACCGTTTCCAGTGACAGCAGGAGCACCTGCTCCACCCGCACCAGTACCAGCGGGCGTCACAGTGCCACCGGCTCCCGAGATAGCAGGTGCAGTTGTTCCGGCTGTCCCGGTACCCGCAGGCGCCGCAGTCACACCGGTTCCAGCGACAGCAGGCGCAATCGCTCCACCTGTCCCGGTACCAGCAGGCGCCACAGTCCCACCGTTGCCAGTGACAGCGGGAGCAATCGCTCCACCCGCACCGGTACCAGCAGGCGCCACGGTTCCACTGGCTCCCGCGATAGCAGGTGTAATCGCTCCACCTGTTCCAGTACCCGCAGGCGCCGCAGTCACACCGGCTCCCGCGACAGCAGGAGCAATCGCTCCACCTTCCCCGGTACCAGTGGGCGCCACAATCCCACCGGCTCCCGCGACAGCAGGAGCAATCGCCCCACCTGCACCAGCGACAGCCGGAGGCACGGGACCCGTCGCAGGCGCCACGGGCCCACTGGCTCCAGCAACAGGAGGAGCAGTCGGTCCACCTGGACCCGACGGAGGCGTCGAGCCGGCGACCGTGGGCATTCCCGTTCCAGGTGTCGCGGGAGTCCCCGTTGCCGTCTGCGTCCCCCACCTGAATCGCTCGGGAAGCGCGCCCCGAATCTCGGCCGCCGCCACCGCGACGATGACCACCGAAATCGCGAGGAAGCCCACCGTCTGCGCCACGGTCTCCACGCGCGGTGGCAGCTTGCGCCCGCTCGCCACTTCAATCATCAGCAACAACACCCGCCCACCATCCAACCCGGGAACCGGCAACAGCGTCAGCAACGCCAACGCCATCGACGCAGCCACCAAGGCCCGCAGCACCGAGTCCACACCCGAGGACGCCGCGTCCGACGACTCCTGCCGCACCAGCGCGCCGGGCCCCGTCGGTCCTCCATGGGGCTGGCCACCTCGCACCAGCCGCAGGAGCATCGTCCCACCCTCCGACGCGAGGTTCATCGTGTGGACGAACGCATGGCCCAGCGCCTCGCCCGGCGCATGCGAGCGGTAGACGTACTGCTGGCTCACGCCGATGCGGCCCTCGCCCCGCTCATCCGCGCGGGGACGCACGCTCACCACGCGCGTCTCGCCGTGTCGGTTCACCCGCAGCTCCAGCGTGCGGCCCACCCCCACCGCCACCTTCTCCACGAACTCCGTCCAGGTGCGCAGTGGCTGCCCATCCACCGTGTCGATGCGGTCTCCCGGAAGCAGTTGTGCCCGCGCCGCCTCCGAACCGGGCCGCACCGTGCCCACCGTCAGCGGCACCACCACGTGCGTGCCCGACGTGTACAGCGCGAAGAGGACGCCCAATGCGAAGAGGTAGTTGGCCAGCGGCCCCGCCAGGATGATGAGCGCGCGCCGCACCGGCCCCATGGCCCGGAAACTGACGGCCTCCGCCGCGTCCGCGCGGTGCGGATTCATCCCCTGGATATGCACCGTGGCGCCCAGGGGCACCGCGCCCACGACGAACTGCGTCCCTCCCAACCGGAAGGACGCCATCGGAGGGCCGAACCCGAAGACGAAGCGAGGCACCCGCACGCCGAGCAGCCGCGCGGCGACGAGGTGCCCCAACTCGTGCAGGGCCAACAGCGCCCCAAGGGCGAGCAGGACGAGCGCGTAGTGCATCCCGGAAGGCCGCGCCCTACAGCTTCCGCCGCTGCCCGGTCCGCTTGTAGGCCAGGTAGTCGGAGAGGATGGTTCCGTGGTCGAAGCACAAGTCGGACGGCAGCGCGTCCAGCGCGAAGGTGCGCGCTTCCGCCGCGTCGTCCGAGCCCTGGGGAGCGCCCTCCGAGGTGCCGATGTACACCGTGGACAGCGTGTGTTGGCGAGGGTCCCTCTTCGGGTCCGAGTACGTGAAGAACTGCTCCACCAGCTTCACGTCGAGCCCCGTCTCCTCCTTCACCTCGCGAATGGCCGCCGCGTCCAGCGGCTCTCCCTCGTCCACGAACCCGCCCGGCAGCGCCCACCCGATGGGCGGATTCGCGCGGCGGATGAGGACGATGCGTCCGCCGGGAAGCTCGATGATGCAGTCCACGGTGGGCTTGGGGTTGCGGTATTCGGGCATGGCCCCCAGTCTACCCCGACCGTCACGTCCGCACTGCACTCGATGCGTCCGTGGAGTATGGTGCGCACCGTGTCCACCGTGAGACGCTTCCGCCTGCTTGTCCCCGCCCTCCTCGTGAGCGCCATGTCGGGCTGTCTGCCCTTCAACCAGGACCCGGGTGACTACCAGTTCACTCCCGTGGAGGTCTTCCGCGACGAGTGCGGTCTCTACCCCGCCAACCAGGACCAGTTCCACGGCACCCTCCAGGTCACCGGGCGCGTCGTCCGCCTGGACTTCGGGCTGCTCGACACGCAGCTCATCGGCTACTTCCTCGCCGAGGGAGACGACTTCTCCATCGACGGCACCATCGTGAACGCCTCGGCCACGGTGCGAGGGCAGGAGTGTCTGCTCGACGAGGCCAACATCCACATCGACGCCACGACGCAGTGCGGGACGCGCTTCGATGGGGTGATGCGGGTGCGCTACCAGACCGATCAGCGTCCGACGGACTGCGCCTGCGAGCTGTGGATGCGTTTTGAAGCCGTCAAGGAAGCGAAGCGCTGCGAATAGCGCGCTTGAGCCTGGCCTCGCGGGTTCCTAGAACAGAGGGGTTGTCGCCCACTCCGTGGAGGAGCCCATGGCTGAAACGCACCAAGAGATTGTCTCGGTCCTGACCGAGGCCCGCGTCTTCCCACCGCCCCAGGCGTTCTCCCAACGCGCTCTCTTGAAGAGCATGGAGGACTACCAGCGCCTGTGGGACGAGGCCGCCAGGAACCCGGACAAGTACTGGGGAGACCGCGCCCGCGAGGAGCTGTACTGGAAGGAGCCCTTCCAGACGGTGCTCGAATGGAAGCCGCCGCACGCGCGGTGGTTCGTCGAGGGACGCACCAATCTGGCCTACAACTGCCTGGACCGGCACCTCGCCACGCGCCGCGACAAGCCGGCCATCCTCTTCGAGGGCGAGCCCGGAGACCGCCGCAGCATCACCTACGGTGAGCTGTCCACGCAGGTGAACCGGCTGGCGAACGGCCTCAAGTCGCTGGGCATCAAGAAGGGCGATCGCGTGGGCATCTATCTGCCCATGGTGCCCGAGGCCGCGGTGGCGATGCTGGCGTGCGCGCGCATCGGCGCGGTGCACTCGGTGGTGTTCGGCGGCTTCTCCACGGAAGCACTCCAGGAGCGCATGAACGACGCGGGCGCCAAGGTGGTGCTCACCGCGGACGGCGGCTGGCGCAAGGGCGCGGTGGTGCCGCTGCTCAAGAACGTGGAAGCCGCGCTGAAGACCATGACCACCGTGGAGAAGGTGGTGGTGCTGCGGCGCACGGGCGACTCGCTGGCGCTGAACGACTCGAAGCTCCTGGCGTGGGACGCGCTGGTGAAGGACCAGTCCGACACGTGCGAGCCGGAGTGGGTGGAGAGCGAGCACCCGCTGTTCATCCTCTACACCTCCGGCTCCACCGGAAAGCCCAAGGGCGTGCTGCACACCACCGCGGGCTACTCGGTGATGGCGTCGCTCACCACGCGCTGGGTGTTCGACTTGCGCGAGGACGACGTCTACTGGTGCACCGCCGACGTGGGCTGGGTGACGGGGCACAGCTACGTCGTCTACGGGCCGCTGATGAACGGCGCGACGACGGTCATCTACGAGGGCGCGCCCACACACCCGGCGCCGGACCGGTTCTGGGACATCATCGAGCGCTACAAGGCCACCATCCTCTACACCGCGCCCACCGCCATCCGCGCCTTCATGCGCCTGGGCGAGGAGCACCCGCGCAAGAAGGACCTGTCCTCGCTGCGCCTGCTGGGCAGCGTGGGGGAGCCCATCAATCCCGAGGCGTGGATGTGGTACCGCGAGGTCATTGGCGGCGGGCGCTGCCCCGTCGTGGACACCTGGTGGCAGACGGAGACGGGCTCCATCATGATTTCGCCGTTGCCCGGGGCCACGCCGACCAAGCCGGGCTCCGCCACGCTGCCCCTGCCCGGCATCCACGCGGAGATTTTGGACCGTCAGGGCAACGCGGTGCCGAAGGGGCAGGGCGGTCTGCTCTTCGTCACCCAGCCGTGGCCCTCCATGCTGCGCACCGTGTACGGCGACCCGGAGCGCTACGTGCGCACGTACTTCAGCGAGCTGCCCGGCAAGTACTTCACCGGCGACGGCGCGCGCACCGATGCGGACGGCTACTTCTGGTTGATGGGCCGCGTGGATGACGTCGTCAACGTGGCGGGCCACCGCCTGGGCACCGCCGAGGTGGAGAGCGCCCTCGTCTCGCACCCCCGTGTGTCCGAGGCCGCCGTGGTGGGTCGCCCCGACGACTTGAAGGGCACCGCGCTGGTGGCCTTCGTCACGCTCAAGCAGGGCCACGCCCCGTCCCCCGAGCTCAAGAAGGAGCTGGCCCAGCACGTCTCCAAGGAGATTGGCGCGATTGCCCGGCCGGATGAGATTCGCTTCGCGGAGGCCCTGCCCAAGACGCGCTCCGGAAAAATCATGCGCCGCCTGCTGCGCGACGTCGCCGCCGGAAAGCAGTCCTCGCAGGACACCACCACGCTGGAGGACCTCAACGTCCTCGCGGCGCTCCAGCAGAACGACGAATAGCCATACCCCGAGGCAGGGCAGGGGAGCGTCGAATCAGGCCCCCTGCCTTCGCCCCTGTGGGACGTGGTGGCTCGGGTGCCCTACGTGAAACCACTCAGGTCGGAACTGCAACTGGGTTTCACCCTACGTGTGACGGTCGGTCTGCGCTAACAATCCGAAATATTCAGGTGTTGAGGAGTTGTTGACACTGGAAGATTACAGGGGCATTAGAGGCCGCGCTCACCCCCCCGAGCGCGACGCCCCAGGTCTTGTTTCCAGCGTCGTTTACCCTCCCCCTCGGATGTGTTCATGAATCTCCGCGATCAGCTCGACTCGCCGCTGTTCACCCATTTCATCGCCAACTACACGAACCCCACGGGGCCTGACTTGCTGGGCCGCACGGAGGCGTTCTTCGAGTGGCAGGAGTCGCGGCGGCAGACCGGGTTGTGGCCGTATTCGCGGAGCCTGGACGGAGCGCCCATGGCCGAGTGCGCCGTGCGCAGCGAGACGGGAGTGGCGCGGCAGGGTTTGAACTTCGGTTCGCAGGACTACCTGGCGCTGTCCACGCATCCGTCCGTGGTGGAGGCGGCGCACCGGGCCATTCGTGACTTCGGCGTGCACAGCGCGGGCTCCGGGATGTTCGGGGGGAACACGGCGCCGTCGCTCAAGTTGGAGCAGGCGCTCGCCGAGCACCTGGAGATGCCGTACGTGGCGCTGTTCGCGACGGGGTGGGGCGCGGGCTTCGGTGCCATTGCCGGGCTGGTACGTCCCGAGGACCACGTGGTGCTGGACGCGCTGTCCCACGCGAGCCTTCAGCAAGGCGCGAACGCGGCGACTCAGAAGGTGAGCCGCGTGCCGCACCTGAACAACCGCGCGATGCGCCGCAAGCTCCAGGAGCTGCGCGCGAGCGACGCGGCCAACGGCATCCTCGTCGTCACCGAGGGCCTGTTCTCCATGGACTCGGACATTCCTCGCATCGAGGAGCTACAGACCATCTGTCACGAGTTCGGCGCGACGCTGCTGGTCGACGTGGCGCACGACCTGGGCGCGCTGGGGCCCAAGGGCACGGGCAGCCTGGGGGCGCAGAACCTGCTGGGGAAGGTGGACCTGGTGGTGGGTTCCTTCTCGAAGACGTTCTCGTCCAATGGCGGCTTCGTGGCGACGCGCTCGGCGGCGGTGCGCCAGTTCGTCCGCGTCATGGGCGGGCCGCACATCTTCTCCAATGCGCTGGTGCCCGTGCAGGCCGCGGTGGCGCTGGAGTCGCTGCGCATCGTCCGCTCGGAGGAGGGTGACATGCTGCGCGCTCGGGCGATGGAGAACATCCTCGCGTTGCGCGCCGCGTTCGCCGAGCGCGGAGTGAAGTGTCTGGGGGAGCCGTCGAACGTGGTGCCGGTGCCGCTGGGGGACCCGAAGGTGGCGCGCGTGGCATCGAAGCTGGTGTTCGAGCGCGGCGTGTTCCCCAACCTGGTGGAGTACCCGGCGGTGCGCATCCGCGAGTCGCGCTTCCGCATGCAGGTGATGTCGTCGCACACGGTGGCGCAGATGAAGCAAGGCGCCGAGGTGGTGCTCAACGCCGTCGAAGAGGCCCGGACCATGCTCGAGGCCCCGCAGCCGAGCCCGTTACGGGTCGCGCGCGCCGAGTCAGGCAAGCGCGCCGAGGTCTGAGCCGCGCGCGTCGAGTCGGGCGCGCGCCGAGGTCTGAGCCGCGCGCGTCGAGCCGGGCGCGCGTCGAAGTCTGAGCCGCGCGTGTCGAGTCGGGCGCGCGCCGAGGTCTGAGCCGCGCGCGTCGAGTCGGGCGCGCGTCGAGGTCTGAGCCGCGCGCGTCGAGTCGGGCAAGCGCGCCGAGGTCTGAGCCGCGCGCGTCGAGTCGGGCGCGCGTCGAAGTCTGATGCTTGCGCCGAGCCGGGCAAGTGCCAAGTCAGGTGCTCGCGCCGAGGTCTGAGCCTCGCGCCGAGGTCTGAGCCTCGCGCCGAGGTCTGAGCCTCGCGCTGTCGCCGCGGTCACTCCAATCGGCTTCACGAGTCCCGGCGAAGCCGACTGTGCCGATCAGGTGTCGTCGAGGCTGTCGTCGCGCAGGTGCGTGATGTCGCCCCACGTCACCAGCCGGAACGCGCCCTGGTGATAGTCGAACTGGTTCCAGCACGCGTTGAGCACCGAGAACGCGCGCGGCGTGCTCGGCGGAATCCCTAGGCTGTGTCGGAAGAAGCTGCTCAGCACGCCCCCGTGGGTGACGACGACGACGCGCTCGCCGGGGTGGCGGCTGCCCACTTCACCCAGGCACTCCACCGCGTGCCCCAGTCGCTGGGACGTGCTCTCGCCTCCCGGGACGACGAAGTCCGGCGCGTTGGTGGCGTACTCGCCGAAAATCTCCGGATGCCGACGACTCGCTTCCTCGCGGGTGAGTCCCTCGAGGATGCCCAGCCCGCGCTCCCTCAGCCGCGCGTCCGAGTGGACCGGGTGGCCCGTCCTCGCGGCGATGCGCTGGGCGGTCTGCAGCGCCCGACCCAGGTCGCTGCTGTACAGCGCGCTGAAGGAGTGGGTGGACAGTCGCGCCGCGAGCGCATCCGCCTGACGCAGCCCCTCGGCGCTCAAGGGGCTGTCCCGGTGGCCCTGGAGCAGCCCCAGGGCGTTCCACTCCGTCTCGCCGTGCCGCAGCAGGATGAGCTCGGTCTTCATTCCCGAAGCCTGACGACAGGCCCCGGGCGGGGCAAGGACTCCGTGCGTGACGTGTCAGCGGCTCAGCGCGCCCGCTCCATGTGCGTCATGCCTTCCTCCAGCAGCGCCGCCACGCCCCGGCGCACCACGTGGACGACCTTGCGGCTGTAGGCCGGGCCTCCATGGGTGTAGTGCCCGCTCACCTTGTGGTGCAGCTCCGTGGCGCCCCACACCAGCACCAGGTCCGCCCACTCCAAATCACTCCGTGCCCGGTCCGACGTGCGTCGCTCGGTGCCGTCCACCATGCGCAGGTCGATGTGGTGGCCCAGCTTCGACTCCAGCTCCTCGCGCACCGCTGGAGAGCCGCCCACCACCACGACCTTGCGCACGCCCAGGCGGTTGCACGTCTCCACGAAGGCGACCTCCGCCCGGTGGTTGGCCGAACCTCCGCAGCGCGCGCAGTGGCTGCGCGGCTCCACCCGCAGCGGCTCGCGGCCACTGGCCTGCGCCACCTTGAGGCACGCGCCATCCGCGCACACGGGGAAGAAGCGCCCCTCGAGCACCTCCGCCGCCTTGTGCAGCTTGGGCTCACTCATCCGCAGCTTGCCGGGACGCGTGAGGCCCGCATCCTCCAGCACCGCGCGAGCGCGCACCCGCGCGTCCGTCAGCGTGATTCCGCGGTCCGACAGCCAGCCGTCGATGTCTCGGTCCGTGCTCATGACTCTCTCCTCGTCGGAGACGGCACGGCGGAGAACAGCTCCGCCTGCACGGGGGAAGTTTCAGGAGAAGCCACCAGTCCCAACACCTCTCTCACCGGACCGAAGCTGCGCCGGTGGATGGGCAGGACCCCCTTCTCCTTGAGCGCCTGGACATGGCGCGCCGTCGGGTAACCCTTGTGGTCCGCCAGCCCATAGCCCGGGTAGCGCGCGTCCAGCTCCGCCATCAGCTTGTCGCGCGTCGTCTTGGCCAGGATGGAGGCCGCGGCGATGCTCATGGAGAGCGTGTCGCCCTTGATGATTCCGCGCTGGGGCGAGGGGCACTGCGGAATCGTCCGCGCGTCCACCAGCACGTAGTCCGGCTTGAGCCCCAGGCCTTCCACCGCGCGGCGCATCGCGAGCAACCCCGCGTGGTAGATGTTGAGGCGGTCGATCTCCTCCACCTCCGCGTGGCCCACCGCCCAGGCCACCGCGTCGCGCTTGATGGCGACCGCCAGCGCCTCGCGCTTCTGCGCGTCGAGCACCTTCTTCGAGTCGTCCAGCCCCTTGAGCCGGTAGCTCCTGGGCAGCACGGCCGCGGCCGCGACGACGGGGCCGGCCAGCGGTGCCATGCCCGCTTCGTCCACGCCCGCCACATGCGTGTGCCCCTGCTCCCACAGCTCCGTCTCGAAGCGCAGCAGGTGGCGCAGCCGCTGGCCCTCGGAGCGGTTCTTCTCCTGACGGGAGCGGATGCGCCGGGCGAGCGCCTGGGCGCCTCGTCGCGGATCCGCGTCGAGCGCCTCCAACAGACCGTTCGGGACGGGGTTCGCCTGGGTGACGAAGCGCTCGGTCAGCTCACCGAGGGCGCACTGAAGCCACTGTTCCCGGCTATCGATGGACATGCTTGCGGACCCGAGCGACTACCGGAACGGTAGGACTCCCCGATGAGGGAACGCGGTGCCCACCACAACACGTCCCCACCGCCGTACACACGGGAGCGCCCGACTGGTGGGTGGCTCCGAGGACGGGGATGTGACGCGAGGAGGCGGGCATGCGGGTCTGACGCATGCTGACAGCCGTACCGCAGGCGGCCGGCTCAATTCAACCTCCCTGGTGCATTCTCGCGAGGAAATCCTCGCGAACCCCGGAGAAGTTGGAGGCCAGATGAGTTCCTACGGACTCAACTCCAGCGTCAATTCGGCCGGCTCGGGTACGCAGTTGCAGGTGTCACACACCCATTCGACGCGGGAGGCAGGGGACACCTTGGCGCCGGCGGTGGCCACCACTCGCACCGGGCTGGGGGCGAGCCGCTCGTTGACGGCGGTGGTGACGCCGTCGCTGTCGGTGACGCCGGAGATGCTCTCGTTGGAGGTGAGGTTTGTGGCGGTGACGGTGGCACCGCGCACGCGGGCTCCCTCCGCCGAGACGACCTCCACGCGCAACGCCATCAGCGTCGCCTCACAGTCGTCGATGCCGCGCTCCATGCGAGGTGCGTCATCACATCCCGAAAGCAAGCCGAGGCCGATGAGCCAGCAGAGTCCGCGCACGCGAAGCATGTGCTCAAGGTGATGCTTGTCCCTCCGCGCGGCAATGCCTGACTCAGTCGGAAGTGAGTCTCGTGCGCTCGCCCGCGTAGCGCGCCGCGCTGGTGTCCGGGTAGCGGTGCAGCACGTACTGGTAGACTTCCTCCGCGCGGGCCATCTCGTTCATCCGTTCGCCTAGCACGCGCGCCAACAGCACCAGGGCCCGGGGCGCGGTGGGCGCATCCGGTGCCACATCCGCCGCGCGCTCCAGCGCCGCTACCGCCAGTGGGAAGTTTCCTTCCACGGCCGCTGCCTGCCCGATGAACAGGTGGTGCTCGGCGGGCACACGCGAGGCGGGGAGTTGCTCCAGCGCGGCATACAGCTCCAGGGCCCGGGGTACATCGCGCCCCCCCACGGCCGTCGCCAGGGCGGAGAGCTGCTCGGTGGCGCTCGCCTGGCTCGCCCCGGCTTCCCCTCCGGGAGACGCCGCTTCCGTGACGTGCTCCGTCAAGAGCCCTGTCGAGTGGAGCGACGGTGCATCCTTCAGCGGCCGGGTGTTTCCCAGCACCGGCTCCAGGTAGTCCCGTGCCTCGCCGTAGCCCACCTGGTCTCCCCGGACGTACAGGAGCAGGCCCAGCACGTGCGCCGCGAGGAAGGGCACCACCAGCGTGACGCACTCCGCCAGGACGCGGGAGATGATGACCAGGTCCAGCGCGCGCAGCCCCGCGGCCACCCCGTGGGCCACGACCTGGAGGAGCACCAATAGCGCGAGCACGAAGGTGGTCAGCAGGTAGTCGGAGCCCAGGCCCCGGGCCAGCCGGAGCACGAGGCGCGGGTCGAGCATGCGCCACGGCGGCTGCCCCGTCGCGGCGAGCAGGAGCCCCATGGGCAGCCACAGGCCCCCCAGGAGCAGAAGGGCCCAGAGCACCGGGTCCTCGAGCAGGTCGGGCGGCAGCTCCCACTGGATGAACCAGGCGAAGGCGTCCAGCTTCGCGTGGGCGCCGGTATGGGTCAGATACCCGTAGGCGAGCGCCGGCAGGGCCGCGAGCACGAAGACCATCAGCCCGCGCAGGCCCGGGACGATGGCGTCGCGGAAGATGTCGCTGAAGTCCGGGATGTCCAGCGACGTGTCGCCGCGCGCGGACTCCTGGACGAGGCCGAAGAACGTCGCCCAGAACAGGCCGCCATAGAGGGCGATGAGCGGGGCCCGCATCAACAGGAACGACATCTCCGCGAACCAGGCCACCGTCGCGAGGAACAGGCTCAGCGCCACCAGCAACTGGAATCCCGCGGCGGAGAAGGGGTAGCGCCAGGCCTTCTTCAGCCGGTGGGACAGCGGCACCGCGCCCCGGTGGATGCCGAGGACCTGCGCGTCGCCGCCGCACGGTCCGCAGGCGACCAGCTCCACCGTCTGGATCCGGCGCCCCACGGCGCACTCGGGGCACAGCGCCGCGCCACAGGACTGGCAGCGCCAGCCGGCGAGGGCCTTGGGGTGACGCTGACAGGCGGCCGCGGTGGTGGGAGGCATCTTCCCGGCAGCCTACGTCGTGCCAGGGGCCTCGTCCCAGGGGGCGCCGAGCCAGGCCTGATAGGCGGACTTCTGCGCTTCGCTGGGCTTGTCCACGCGCGAAAGCCAC
Source organism: Myxococcus sp. CA039A (assembly GCF_013336645.1). Taxonomy (NCBI): domain Bacteria; kingdom Pseudomonadati; phylum Myxococcota; class Myxococcia; order Myxococcales; family Myxococcaceae; genus Myxococcus; species Myxococcus sp. CA039A. The sequence continues at coordinate 15,310 of NZ_JABUMQ010000152.1, forward strand.
ACGGCCTCCGCGGGCTTGGCGCCGAGCACCACGGGGACTTCCACCAGCCTGTCGCGGCGGAAGACCGTCACCCGCACCGTCTCCCCGGGCTTGCGGTCCTCACAGCGGCTCATCAGCGCGGCGCCGTCCGCCTTCCATCCGTCGAGCGCCACCACGTCGTCCTCGGCGTACAGCCCCGCGTCCTGCGCCGGCGAGCCGTCCAGCACCGTGGCCACCGTGGCGCTCCCCTTGAGGGTGACGCCCAGCCAGCCCTTCGGCTTGGACTCCTTGCCCTTGGGCGGCGTGCCTCCGCGGTCGCTCGCGGACTCCCGGATGCGGAAGTTCATCTCCAGGCCGACGTGCGCGAGGACCGAGAAGTCCAGCTCCTCGGTGGTGCGCAGCGCCCGGTCGAAGAAGGGCGTCAGGTCCACGCCCGCCACCTCGTTCGCCGCGGCCTCCACGCCGTCCTCATTCACGCCGGAGCCGTCCCCGTGGCGGCGCCACAACAGCCGCAGCACGTCATCCAGGCCGCGCGTGTCGCTGGTGGCCCGGCGGATCTCCAAATCCAGGAGCGCCGACACCACCTCGCCCTTCAGGTAGTAGGAGATGGCGCTGTTGGGCGAGTTCTCGTCCGGCCGGTAGTGCTTCACCCAGCTCACCAGCGACGCCTCCAGCAGCGTCTGCGTCCGCCGGCCCGGCGTCGAGTGCAGCGCGGTGAGCGTCTCGCCCATCCGCGTGAGGTAGCGCTGCGCGGACATCAGCCCCGCGCGCCGGACGATGAGGTTGTCGTAGTACGCGGTGGTTCCCTCGAAGGCCCACAACAGGGAGGTGTAGTTCTCCTTCGAGTAGTCGAAGGGCACCAGCGCCCGGGGCTTCACCCGCTTGACGACCCACAGGTGGAAGTACTCGTGCGCGGCCAGCGTCAGCAAGTCCTCCCACCCCCGGCCCGTGGACAGCGCCGTGCGGGGGAAGAGCAGGGCGGTGCTGGCCTGGTGCTCCAGCCCGCCGCGGCCCTTGTCCGTCAGGTACAGCAGGAAGAGGTAGCGTTGCAGGGGAAGTCCGCCGAAAAGGCGGGCCTGCACCTCGCACAGGCGCTGGAAGTCCGCGCACAGCCGCTCGGGGTCCGCCGGTGTGTCACCCCAGACGATGATGTCGTGCGGCACGCCCGCGGCGGTGAAGCTCAGCGGCGTGTGGGGGCCCACCTCGAAGGGACTGTCCACCAGCGTGTCGTAGTCCGAGGCGATGAACGCCCCCGCTCGCTGCCCCAGCGCGCAGAAGGTGCTCCAGCTCGGCGGCGCGTCCACCGTGACCTGGTGCTCCAGGCCCCGCGTCGCCTCCGTGTAGAGGAACACGGTGGCGCCGTTGAGGTACGCGTGGGTGCCGTCCACGTGGCTGGTGCGCACCGTCAGCTCGTTGGCGTACACGCGGTAGCGCAGCGTGACGGCCTGGCCTCCGGCGCTCACGCGCCAGGTCTGCTTGTCCACGCGCCTCACCGTCAGCGGCGAGCCGTCCTGCGTCGTCGCGGTGAGGTCCTGGACGTGCCGGGCGAACTCGCGCACCAGGTAGCTGCCCGGCGTCCACACCGGCATCAGCGCGTCGAGCACGGTGGGGCCCGCCGGGAAGGTGACCTCCACTTCCACCAGATGCGAGTGGGGCCGAGGCAGTGAGACGCGGTAGCGGACGGACGGGGACATGGCCGGGCCTTTCTTCCAGGCAGGCTACTTCGCTCGGACGAGGACGGCTCCGAAGAAGCCATCCGTGCCGTGGGTGTGTGGCGCAAGTCGCAGGAACGGGCCAGGGCCCACCTTCGCGCCCAGCTCCGGCCCCAGCAGCTCCGCCACCGGGCGCACCGTGTACTCGGGGTGGCGCGAGAGGAAGTCCTCGATGACGGCCTCGTTCTCCTCCCGCAGCACGCTGCACGTGCCGTAGATGAGCCGGCCTCCGGGCTTCACCATCCGCGAGAAGCGCTCCAGAAGCGCCTTCTGCCGGGCCACGTGCTCGGCCAGGTGCTCGGGCGTCAGGCGGTAGCGCGCGTCAGGCTTGCGGCGGAAGGTGCCGGTGCCGCTGCACGGCGCGTCCACCAGCACCCGGTCCGCCTTGCCCGCGAGCGAGTCCAGCGAGGAGTCCGCCTCCGGCCCCTCCGCGGCGATGAGCTGGGCGCGCACGTTGTGCACCCCGGCGCGGCGGGCCCGCTTCTTGAGGTCCTCCATGCGCCGCGTGTCGATGTCCAACGCGTGCAGGTCTCCCCGGTTCTTCATCTGCGCCGCCAACTGGAGCGTCTTGCCACCCGCGCCCGCGCACGCATCGACGACGCGCGTGGGGGGCGCATCCACCAGCATGCCGAGCAGCTGGCTGCCCTCGTCCTGGATTTCGAGGAAGCCTTCGCGGAAGGTCTCCAGCGAGAAGACGTTCATGCGCGTCTCCAGGTGCAGGCCCATGGGCGACAGCAGGGAGGGCTTGGACTCCACCTCCTCGGTGGACAGGCGCTTCGCCAGCGCGTCGCGGTCCTCCTTGAGGAGGTTGGCGCGGACGGTGAGGGGAGCGCGCTCGTTCATCGCCTCGGCGGCGCGCGCGGCGTCCTTGCCGTACTGCGCGAGGAAGCGCTCGGCGAGGAAGTCCGGCAGCGAGGCGGCGATGGGGAAGCGCTTCTTCTCCGGCAGGGCCTCCAGCGCGGCGGCGGCCTGGGGCAGCGCGCTCAGGGCGGAGGCATCCGCGGGCGTCAGCGACGAGGTGCGCGCCACCTCACCCAGCGCATCTCCGTGCAGGACGCGCGAGGTGGCCAGACGCAGGACGTCCTGACGGGTGGAGTCCAGCGAGTCGAACTGCGGATGGGCGCGCGACAGCAGGAAGTCCACCGTGCGCTGGCGGCGCAGCAGGGCGTAGACGCGCTCGGCGACGGCGCGGCGCTCCGACGAATAGAGGTTCGTCTTGCGGCGCAGCGTGAAGTCCAGCGCCCGGTCCGACAGTCGCCCTTCATGGCGCACCAGCGCGTACGCCTCCAGGCAGGCCTGGAGCACCAGGTCCTCTCTCACGGGCCGAGGGGAGCGCGCCTGCTCCTTGAGCGTGGGCTTCTTGCTGTGCGTACGCTCGTTGGAGGACTTCTTCGCGGACGGTCGCGAGGTGGGGCGGAATTTGGATTTCTGGGCCATGGCTGCAGGGGCCTTTGCATCCCCCGGGCGGGTTGACAAGCGGGGAAAGCAAACCCGGGTGGTCAGGGGACGCTCGGTCCACCGACACACCCGGGCGGGGGGCTCGCTCACCGACGGGGAGCGAGACGGGTTTTCAAGGATGTCGGCTGGCGCGGCGACGGCGGAGCAGTCCGGCCACCATCAGCCCGGCGGCGGGGAGCAGCGCGGCCGTGGGACCCGCGGCGCAACCCCCGCCGGACCCGCCGCCCTCATCGTCGGTGCCCGGCGTGCCCGTCGTCGGCGGGGAAGGGCGGTCGTCCGGGTTGCCAGTGGAAGGGGTCCCCGCGTCGGTGCCGCCACCACTGCCGCCGTCTTCGCCTCCACCACCGCCACCCGGGGCCGCGGAGACTGTCACGACGGACGTCGCGGTCCGCGTCACCGCTCCGAAAGTCGCCGTCGCCGTCACGGTGTACTGGCCGGCCTTGGCGTACGTGTGCTCGGCCGTCGTGCCCTCGGCCGCGCCGCCGTCGCCGAAGTCCCAGCTCACGGGGACGACCGAGGACGTCGTCGCGCGGAAGAGGGCGCGGTGGGGCGCCACGCCGCGCTCGCCCTCCACGGTGACGGACAGGGCATCCGCCGGGGGCGGCTGCTCCACCGGGGGCAGGTCCTTGTGCAGCGTGAAGCTGTCGAGCACCGTGTCGTCCGTGGTGATGAGCTTCGCGGTGAGCACGCCCTCCACCACCTCCACGTCGAGGAAGCCGTGCGCCTTGTTGTCGCGCACCTGGCTCCAGCTCGGCTGGCCCTCGGAGAACGCGCGCAGGGCCGCGCCGCCGCCGCCCACCACCAGGTAGGGGATGCCGCCCGAGGACGCGACGCCGTCACCCTGCATCGGCTTGCTGCGCTCGTAGTTGTGGTCATGCCCCGTCAGCACCAGGTCCACGCCGTACTTCTCGAAGATGGGGCCGAACTGGCGGCGCATGGTGAGCTGCGAGCCGTGCTCGCCGCTGGACCAGGGCGGGTGGTGGAAGAAGACGACCTTCCACGGCTGCGTGGTGCCGGCCAGGTCCGTCTGCAGCCACGCCTTCTGGTCCGCCAGCGAGCAGCGCTCCGCCGCCGACAGGCCAATGGCGCAGTTGGAGTCGAGCGACACGAAGTGCACGTGCCCCCAGTCGAACGAGAAGTAGCGCTCCGAGCCCGCCGGGTTGTTGGTGGGCATGTAGAGGTTGTCCAGGTACGGCTGTCCCTGGTTCGTCACGTACTCGTGATTGCCGGGCGAGGCGAAGAGGGGGACCTCCGCCAGCAGCGCGGCCATGGGCGCGAAGAGGTGGTCCTGGAAGTCGGCCTCGGTGCCGTCGGGGTAGGCGTTGTCGCCCAGGGCCACGAACAGCTCCGGCTTGCGCGCGAGCATGTCGGCGGCCACCGCCTTCTGGTCCGAGCCGCCCGTGCCGAAGTCGCCCACGGCGGCGAAGTGCACGCTGCGCGTTCCGGGCTCGGGCGCGGTGGTGAAGCGCTTGGTGGGCGTCTTGAGGCCGCAGGCGCTGACCTCGTAGGAATATTCGGTGCTGGGCTTCAGGCCGGTGAGCACCACGGCATGGACGCGGCCCGAGGCCTCCGAGCGGGCGACCTCACTGACGGCTCCCACGCCATACCGCACCTCGGGCGAGCAGTTGGCCGCCAGACGGAACGCCACCAGGGCGGTGTCCGGGCCGACTTTCTGGAGGTAGGGGTCGCGGGCGAGGACGCCCGCGGAAGCCACGGCCGACACCAGGGTCAGGGCCACGGCCAGGGGAAGCGGGTTGAAGCGGGTCTTCCGATGCATGCAGCCTCCTCCCGAACCATTTCGGGACGGAGGCCCAACCGTTCACTCCGCGACCTTCATCCGGACGGGAAGTGGGCGCCGGGCGGCGAGGCAAGCCCTCGCGCACCCGACGCCTGTCCCGCCGGGCGCTACTTCTTCACGTCATAGGTCGCGAGGTCCTCGGTGCGCTCACCCTCCTCGCGCACCTTGCCGACACCGGGCACCAGCCAGTACGTGCGCTCCTTGCCCTCCTTCACCTCGCCAGCGTCGTTGAGCTTGTCGCGGCGGACCTTCACGGCGTTGGTGAAGGTGCCGGCCCGGGTCTGCACCGTCGCGTTCACCTCCAGCACGCGCCACGTATAGGTCGGGTCGCTGTCCTCCTGACTCCCGTCACCCATCACCGTCAGCTCCTGCACGGCGCTGGTGAAGGACCAGGGCAGCGAGCCCGGCGCTCGCGACAGGGACTTCACCGTGGAGGGAGACCAGGTGGTGGTGCGCACCTGCACCCCGTCCCGGTGGTCCTCTTCGCGAAGCCGCACCACCAGGCCATTGCTCTGCTCGAGCTGCCACGAGTACTCCTCGTAGAGGATGCCGGTGGCCACCCGGTCCTGCCGGCTGTGCACGAGCACGCCCGTCGTTCCCGCCGGTGCCCCCGGCACCTCGCGCGGCCCCTGCACCGTCACGCGCTTCTGGAAGTTGCCGTGCACCGGGTCCTGGATGTCGTAGACCCAGACGGAGCCCGTCGTCAGCGGCCACAGCGTCTTGGAGGCCGTGTCGTCCGGGTTGTTGTCGTTCGGGTCCTTGTCGCCCGGCAGGCCCACGTCTCCGCCTGGCGAGGGACCCGGTCCATCTCCATTCGGCAGGCTCCCTCCACCACCACACCCCACCAGCAACCATCCGGCCGCGAGCGCGACCACCCACCTGCGTGTCATGTCAGCTCCTCTCGTGTCCCCTTGGGGCCTACCGCCGTCCACCGCAGCCCCCGCAGGGGCGTGCCCTCCGTCCGTCCCAGCGCCGCCGTCAGCGAGCCGGGCACGGGCTCCTCCACTTCCAGCTCCAGCCGCCGCCCGTCGAAGTCGAGCGCGCAGCTCTTCACCAGCACGTTGCGCTCACGCAGCGCGCTCCGCAGCGACGCCTCCGCGCCCACCAGGTCGTCGGCCTGCGCGGACACCAGCAGGCGCTGCCGGGTCGCCACGGGCGTCTCGCGGTTGAACAGGTCCAGCACGAACAGCAGCGCCGCCACGAACACCGTGCCGACACCGGCGAGCCCCAGGCTTCCGTGGCCGCACGCCATGCCCAGGCCAATCATCAGGAAGAGGATGGCCGCGTCGCGCGGGTCCTTGAGGCCCGAGCGGAAGCGCACGAAGCCCCCCAGTCCCACCAGCCCGAAGGCCTTGGCCACGCTGTCGCCGATGACGGCGGTGATGACCGCCGCCGCCGCGCACAGCAGCACCTGCGCCTGAATCATGTCCGCCTTCGGCAGCGCCCGGCGCATGGGCAGCCGCCAGGGACGCAGTGACAACACCGTGCCGATGAACGCCGCCGCGAGCATCCGCGGCAGCATCACGGTGATGGACAACGAACTCATCTCCGCCTTGGCGCTCTCGAAGAGCGCCGGAATCGAAACCTCCATGTCGGGGCTCCCCTAGAGCTCGACCAGCTGTGTGGCCGCGTCCGCGACGACGCGGCTTGGGCGGACCGTGGTGCCCCGAGCGTCGAGCGTCGACGCCGTGGCGATGACCGCATAGGCATTGCGCAACACCGGCAGGCTCGCGGGGCGTGCCTCCAGGACACGTGAGATGAGCGTGCGTGCCTCGGGCCCCAAGGGCAGCCCCTTGAGCGAGGACAGCACGGTGGCGGGCCAGCGCTTCGCGTGGGCCACCCGCAGCTTCCACGCGCGCGGGTCGTTCATGCCGTCGACGGAGTCCAGCGCCTCCTTCGTCTGCGAGGAGCCCCGCTCACGCAGCGCCCACGCTTCCTGCGAGTCGAGTCCGGTCAGCGAGCGCAGCACCAGCTTCAGCGCCTTGCCCGCCAGGGCCTCGCGCAGTCCGCGCGCCACCGGGGTGTCCAGTCCCTGGGTGCCGCGCAGCACCGCCAGCCGGTCATGGGGCAGGAGCGCCTCTCTCAGCGCGTCCGCCCGCGCGTCCGACAGGCCTCCGAGGCTGCGCGCGGTCTCCACGAACAACGAGCGCTGCACGCCGGCCTCGCGCACCAGCCAGGACTCCTCGCCGTCCACGCCGGAGAGGCCCAGCAGCACGTCGGTGAGGCGGCCGTCCTTCATGCCACGCTCGCGCAGCGCCCACGCCTGGGGAGAGCTGTCGCCCTTCAGGCCCTGCAGCACCTCCGACGGAGCCTGGGCATACAGCCGCTCGCGCATCATCGACGCGCGCGCGCCGGTGAGTCCGCCCAGGCCGAGCGCCACCTGCGCGGGGGCCAGCGGCGCCAGCACCTCTCGCAGCGTCCACGCCGCCTCATCTCCCAGGCCCAGGAGGCCCCGCGCCGTGAGGGCGGGGAAGCGCTCCACGAAGGCCAGTCTGCGCTGGTGCGCCATGAGGCCGGGCAGGCCACCCAGCATCCACACCGCCAGCGACGGCTCGCGCAGCTCCACGGTGTCCAGTGCCTGGAAGAAGCGCGCCTCCACGTCCTCCACGTCCACGGGGCCCGAGTGCACCGGCGTCGTCGACATGGGGACGATGCGCTGCACGGGGGTGTCGCGCCCCTCCAGTCGCGCCACCACCGCGTCCACGAGCCGCTGCTCCAGCACGTGCAGCGGCGCGTCGTTGTTCTCCAGGATGAGCCAGCGTCGAGGGTCCTCCTTCGCCAGGGCGAGGAAGGACTCGCGCACGCGCACCGCCAGGCCCGCGCCCGCGAGCCCCTTGCGGCTGTCCCCGTCCGAGCCGCGTCCCGCCTGGGCCTTGCCCAGCCGCTTGCGCCACCTCGCGAGGTCCGGGTCCACGTCCACCAGGATGACCAGGTCCGGCCACAGTCCCTGCGAGGCCAGCTCGCACGCGGGCCGCAGCTCCGACATGGGCAGTCCCCGGCCCCCTCCGCTCAGCGCGAGCTGCGAGTACAGGTAACGGTCGGTGATGCACACCTCTCCCCGCGAAAGCGCGGGCGCCACCACTTCCTCCAGTTGCTGCGCGTCTCGCGCCAGATTGAGAAAGAACTCCGCGCGCGGTGACATCTCCAGCAGCCGCGCATCGCGCGTCAGCTCCCGCACGCGCCGGGCCGTGGACGAGCGCAGCTCGCCACCTTCCCGTGCGTGCGCCACCCGGTAGCCGAGCTTCTTCAGCCTCCCGGCCAGCAGGTTGGAGAGCGTCGTCTTGCCGCTGCCGTCAATCCCCTCGAAGTCGATGAACACGGTGCCTTATCCCCTCGCGACCCCATCCACGGCGAAGGCATGAACCCTCGCCATCCCCTCTGCGAACTTGCTGTACGTTGGCGCGCCGCCCGGATTGAGCGACGACAGCCAGTCGGGCAGCTCCTGCCCCAGGTGCTTCACCTCCACCACCACGCGTCCTTCGCTCCACAGCGGCGGTCCCAGCCGCTCCGTCGTCAGGGCAAGCTGGGACATGGCCAGCTCCGGAGCAATCTGGTGGTAGCCAATGTCCCGGTCCACCGTCACCCGCCACGCCTGCGACGCCTGATACACGTGCCGCTGGTACGTCACCGCCAGCACCGGCAGCAGGCTGCCTCCGGTGATGAGCGGCAACAGGCGCGCGCCCCCTCGCAACACGCGCCCCAGGTCCGAGCGCGGCACCCAGACCCGACGCTTCTGCGTGAGTCCATGACGCTCGCGCTTCACCTCCAGCACCACGCGCTCCACGCCGCCGGCCCCCACGTCCGGCGAGTACTCCTTCGTGCGGACCTTGAGGCAGTCCTCCGGCGTGCGCAGCGCGCGCGACGCCAGGGGACAGCCCGGTCGGTCGAAATAGACGGACACGATGCGCGTGGGTCGCGGCATCTGCCCCTCCAGCTCCATCGACAACCGCGCGCACAGCGTGAGCGCGGCCTGCTCTCCCAGAACCAGCTTGAACTCACGCCGGAGTCTGGTCACTTCTCCCTCGGCGAACGAGAGCATGGCGTGTCTCCGTGATTAGAAGCGGGTGGCGAGCTGCAGCGAGTACTCGAGGCCCGGCGCCTCGTCCCCCGGTCGCAACGCGCGCTCCACCTGGAACTGCCCCCGGAACCGACTCCCCAGCAGCAGGTTGAGACCCCCGACCAGCGAGTGGCCCCGGCCTTCCACATCCCCTCTCAACTGCAACCCCTCCGCGCCCACCACCGGCTGGAGCGCCCACTCCGTCGTCACCGGCACCGTCCAGCTCGCCAGCAAGAGCTGCGCGGTGAACGGCCCCATGGGCAGCCGTCCCGTGACGACCTCACCCGTCACGTTCAGCCCGCCCAGCTTCAGCTCCGCGTCCGCCGCCACCGCGTGGCGCCGCGCGCGGTCCAACGCCTCCGCCACGTACGTGCTGACCCCCAGGGTGAGCATCTTCTTGAACGGACGCACGCTCACGCGTCCGGCCAGGTCCTCCTTGGTGCGCACGCCCAGGTCATCCTTGGAGCCCTGGAACACGCCCGCCGACACGCGGACATCCCAGAGGCTCTTGAGCCGCACCTCACCCATCAGTCCCATCCGACGGCCACCCAGCTCGTGCACGTCCCCCAGGTAGTCCTCCACCAGACCGCGTCCCTGGATGGGCAGGCTCCACGAGCCCTCCAACCGGCGCTGGAGGAAGGGGGCCTTGAACTGGCCGCCGTAGAGCCGGAAGCGCTTGCTGTCGTCCGCGAGGCGGACGAAGGCGTCCTTGAGGATCGACGAGTCCGCGAGGTCCGCGCTCACCTCGGCCTCCAGGTTGGACAGCGACGTGCCCACGCCCACGCGCGCGGAAGGGATGCTCAGCGCGCGCTGGTACTTCGCGCGCTCGTCCGCGCTGGCGCGGGCGTAGACCCGGCCGAAGACGCGCACCGTCTGCACTTCCTCCTGAGGCGTGTCGTCGAGCGCCGTGGAGTCCTCTCCCAGCGAGTCCTCCTGCTGCGCACCGGGCTTGGACTTCTTTTTCTTCTTCGGGTCCGCCTGCTGCGCGGGCTCCGGCGTGGGCTGTGCGCTCGTCGGCGGCACCGGGCTCACCGCGTCGCCGGTGTCCCCGGGCTGGATGCGCGGGGGCAGGGCCTGCGCCAGCGCGCCCTCCGTCAGGCTGCTCTGGGAAGGTTCCAGGGGCTCGGAGCCTTCTGGGGGTCCGCTCTCGGGCGCTTCCACTCCATCCACGACTCCGCCCGAGAGCGGATCCTCCGCGGCCACCTGCTCGGCGGCCTCCAACCCCGCGTTGCTCGCGGAAGCCGGAGCACCCGCCAACGCCGGCCCACTCAGGAGG
>NZ_JABUMQ010000153.1:0-25459 GCF_013336645.1 Myxococcus sp. CA039A
TGTGTATAAGAGACAGGTCCAGTCCCTCGTGCTCCACCAGGAAGGACAGCGCTCGCTCGCGCGGAGTGCCACCCACCGCCGGCGTGGGATGCAGCGCCCCCACCACCTGCGCGGCCGAGACACCCTCGCGAAGCTCCGCGCGAATGGCCGTGCGCAGGTGCACCACGTTCTTCAACGTCAACAACTGGGGCTCCGCGTCGGCTCGCACGTCGGCTGCAAGCCCCCGGAGCGTCGCGAGGATGTAGCGGACCACCGCCTCATGCTCACGCACGTCCTTGTCCTGCCCCCGCAGCCCCTCGGCCTGATGTGGCGCGGCCGTCCCCGCGAGCGCCTCTGTCTCCAGCACCCGCCCCTCCACCCGACACAGCGTCTCCGGCGTCGCGCCCAGGAAGCACGTCCCGTCCGGCGCTCGAAACAAGAAGGTGGCACAGCGAGGGTTCTGCTCCCGCAGCCGCGCCAGCACGTCCACCACGTCGAAGGGCGCCGGCCCCTCCACGTCCACGGCGCGCGCCAGTACCACCTTCTGGAGCTGCCCCGAAGCAATGGCTTCCAGCGCACGCTCCACCCGCGCCTCGAACTCCGGACGCGACGAGGTCTGCGACAGGTCCACCGGACCGCCCCGCGCGTGTCGATACGCCTCCGAGAAGCGCGCGCACACCCGCTCCAACCGCGAGCGCACCGCGTCCTCGCCGCCACGTCCCTCGGGCGCGAAGGCCGCCACCGCCAGCCCGCTCCCGGTGCGCCACACCAGCACCTCCGGCAGCGTCCAGCGCGCCACGCCATGCGCCGCCCAGGCCTCATCCGGCAGGCCCGTCGCGCCGAAACGAATCCCACCGAACCAGGGGCCCGGAAGACTGTCGGGAACCGCGCCCAGCCAGCGCAAGGACGTCGCGGCCAAGGTGGTGAGCACCGCGGGCACCTGCCCGGACTCAGCGGCCTCCACCACCGCCGCCTCGCCCCACCCCGCCGCCGCTTCTTGAGCCAGGGGCCGCTCCCAATACACCGTCGGAACGCCCAGCGAATCCGCTCCGGAGAGTGGATCCACCGCCGCCAGGGGCATCATTCCGGCCACCCAGCGCTGGCCCTCAACGGGATTGAGCGTCTTCATCAGCGGTCCTCATCCGCGACTGCCCTGAAATCACCTTCGGTTGTCTTCTAAGCCATCTCGGCTATACATGCACCAAGGAGTTCAAAACCTCTTGAACTCGGTGGATGGGAGGGCTCGTGGGAGGCAAGCAGCCAGACGAATCCGTGCCGGCGAACGCCGGGAAGGACACGGGTGCGCGGCGCGTGCTCCGAGCGTTCCGACCCGAGGGGACGCGGGTGCGTGCGGGCAGCGTGGAGGTAGGCGGCCCGGGGTTCGTCGTCATGGCTGGCCCTTGCGCCGTGGAGGGTGTGGAGCAGGTCGATCGGACCGCCGCCGCCGTGGCTCAGGCGGGTGCCCATATCCTCCGAGGTGGCGTGTTCAAGCCTCGCACCAGTCCCTACGCGTTTCAGGGAATGGGGGAGCCGGGGCTGCAACTGCTGGCCGACACCGGACGCCGCCACGGGCTGCCCATCATCAGTGAAGTGATGGAGACCGCGCAGATTCCCTTCATGGCGGAGTCCGCGGACATCCTCCAGGTGGGCGCGCGAAACATGCAGAACTTCTCCCTGCTGCGCGCGCTGGGCAAGATACGCCGCCCGGTGCTGCTGAAGCGGGGGCTGTCCGCCACCGTTCAAGAGTGGCTGCTGGCGGCCGAGTACATCCTCGAGGGCGGCAACGAGCAGGTCCTCCTGTGCGAGCGGGGCATCCGGACGTTCGAGACGGAGATGCGCAACACGCTGGACCTGGCCGCCGTCGCCTGGGCCAAGCAGCGGACACACCTGCCCGTTATCGTCGACCCCTCGCACGCGACGGGACAGGTGGAGCTCATCCTCCCCATGTCCCTGGCGGCGGCGGCGGCGGGGGCGGATGGGTTGTTGATTGAAGTCCATGCGAAGCCGGAGCAGGCGCTGTGCGATGGGGCACAGGCCCTGACACCGGAGCGCTTTCAAACGTTGATGCAGCGGCTGCCAGCCGTGCTAGACGCGGTGGGCCGACACCTTTGGCGGCCGGAGAGTCCGGCCCAGGTCGTGAGGGCGCGATGAGTACCGAAGTCCGTCAGATGTTCTCCTCCATCGCCACGCGGTACGACGTGACGAACGAGGTCCTGTCGTTCGGCATCCACCGCCTGTGGCGTCGGACGGCCGTGCGTCTCAGCCGGGCCAAGGAAGGCGACAGCGTCCTCGACTGCGCCTCCGGCACCGGAGACCTGGCGCTGGTCTTCAAGCGGAAGGTGGGAAGCAACGGCCGCGTCGTCGGCACGGACTTCTGCCCGGAGATGCTGGAGAGCGCCCCCGCGAAGGCGGCCAAGGCGGGCCTCCAGGTGGACTTCCAGGTCGCCGACGCGATGGCGCTGCCCTTCGCGGACAACAGCTTCGACGTGGCCTCCATCGCCTTCGGCATCCGCAACGTGGACGACCCGGTGAAGTGCCTCAGCGAGATGGGGCGCGTGGTGAAGCCGGGAGGCCGCGTCGTGGTGCTGGAGTTCGGTCAGCCCAACGGCGTCTTCGGAGCGCTCTTCCGCTTCTACAGCAAGACGGTGATGCCGGCCATTGGCGGCCTGCTCACCGGCAACCGCGCGGCCTATGAGTACCTGCCCCGCACTTCGGCGGCCTTCCCCGCCGGAGACCGTTTCCTGTCGCTGATGGACCAGTCCGGCGCATATGCGGAGCGAAGCGCGCATCCGCTGATGTTCGGAACGGCGAACGTGTATGTCGGCATCGTCCGCTGAAGGCCAGAGAAGACTCGTCGAGCATGTCCTCAACTCAGTGGATCCCCGGCTCGCGCCGACGCTGAGAGAAGCCGTCGCGCGTCCGGGACCCACGCCTCGCCCGGCCGCGGGACAGACGGTGGTGCTGTGTGGCCATCGCAGCGCGGGCAAATCCACGTTGTTGCCCCGAGTCGGCGGACTGCTCGCGCGGCGGGGCCTGGACCTGGACACCCACCTGGAGCAGACCCACGGCCGCCCGCTGCGCAAGTGGGTCGCGGAGGCGCCCACGGAGTTCCGCGCCGCCGAGCGCCGCGCGCTCCTGGAGCTTCCCTCCGGAACCCTCGTTGCGGTGGGGGGCGGTTTCCTCTCGCACCACCCGGACGCGCTGGAGGGGATGTTCACCCTGCTCATCCCGGTGACGTTCGAGACCTACCGGGAGCGACTGCTCCACGACCGGACCCGACCCCGGCTGCGTCCGGGCCTCTCCCTGGAGGAGGAACTCTCCTCCGTCTTCCAAGAGCGCGAGGCCCTCCACGCCCGCGTTCCCACCGTCGCCCTGGTGGACTTCCTCCGGGGCTGCCTCCACCTCGAGGAGTCCCCGTGACGCCCGCACGGCGTATCGTGACGCTGCCTCCCACCCTGCTCGGCACTGACGCCGTCCACTTCGCCCGGGAGTGCCAGCGTCGCGGCGCCGACGTGCTGGAGATTCGCACGGACCTGCACGCCCCGGAGGCCGTGGACCCGGCTGCGCTCGCGGCCGTCCTCCCGCTGCTCGTCTCCGAGCGTGGCAAGCCACTGCCCGCCGCCTGGGTCCTCGCCGCGTGGCGCGTGGACCGGGACTTGATGGATGCCACCGGGCACCAGGGCTCGCTCGATGCACCCTCCGGCAAGCTGCTCGCGTCGCACCATGCGGACCGACAGCTCACCACCGACGAAGCCTTGCGGTTGTGGGAACGCGACGTGCCCGCTGACGCGCTGGTGAAACACGTGGAGCCGATGACTCATCCGGACCATGTCGGCACCCTGCTGGAGACGCAAAGCAGGCTGGCGGACCGGTTCGGAGTGACTCGCGTCACGGTGCTCGGCATGGGCGCGGTGGCGCTGCCCGCGCGCGCCGTGCTCGCCCGGAACAACATGCTCGACTACGTGGCCGCTGGCGGCTCCTGGGCCGCTGCGCCGGGACAGCGACTCCTCGACGATGTGGTTCGGGAGTGGCGCGGCGCGGACCGCACCACACTGCCGGCCCCGCTGCGGCTGGGCATCTTCGGGATGTCCATCGCCCACTCGCGCTCGCCTCGCATCCACCGGCAGCCTTTTGATCGCATCGACATTCCCGCGGACGGCCCCGTCGAGGCCCTCTTGGACTCGCTCCTGCCCCACTACGCGGGCTTCGCCGTCACCAGCCCGTTCAAGATGCCACTGGCGCGGCACACGGGCTCGTCACTGGACGCCATCAACACCCTGGTCCGCCGGGGCACCCGGTGGGAGTCCTTCAACACGGACACCGAGGGCGCCCGGAAGGTGCTGGAGCGCCTGGGCTCGAAGGAGGTCTTCGTCCTCGGTGACGGGGGCGCCACGTCCGCGCTGCGCACCGTGGCGACCGAGCGCGGTGAAGCCCTGCGCATCCTTCGTCGGGCGGACATCCAGGCCCCCCTCACCGGCTCAGGCGTCTGGACCTGGCCGGTCCATGTGGAGCCGCCGGATTCCCTGCGATTCGAGCGAGCACGCGTCGCGGTGATCGCATACGGTGCGCCCGGCCGACGCATCGCGGCGGAGATTACGCGGCGCGGCGGCACCCCGGTCCTGCTGGGTGCGGCGTGGTTCGTCGCGCAGGCCCGGCGGCAGCGACAGCTTTGGGAGACCGCGACATGAACACCTTCGGAGTCCTCTTCCGTTTGACGACCTTTGGTGAGAGCCACGGCCCCGCGCTCGGCGCGGTGGTGGACGGCTGCCCCGCGGGCGTGCCCCTCACGCAAGAGCGCCTCCAGGCCGCGTTGGACAGGCGCCGCCCCGGCCAGTCCGCCCTCGTCACCCCTCGCAACGAGCCAGACCGGGTGGAGATCCTCTCCGGCGTCTTCGAGGACAAGACGCTCGGAACGCCCATCGCCGCCATGGTGCGCAACACGAACCAGCGTTCGGGCGACTACGAGCAGCTCAAGCAGGTGGACCGGCCCGGCCACGCGGACGCCGTGTGGCGCGAGCGATACAAGCACCGAGACCACCGCGGCGGCGGTCGCACCAGCGGACGCGAGACGCTCTGCCGCGTCATCGGCGGAACCATCGCTGAGGCCTATCTGGAGCGGGACATGCCCACCGTGCGCACCGTCGCGTACGTGTCCCAGGTCGGTGACCTCATCGCCTCCGTGCCCGCGCCGGGCCTCACGCGCGCCATGGTGGATGCGCACCCCACGCGCTGCCCCGACGAGGCGGTCCGCGAGGAGATGTCCCGCCGCATCCTCTCCGCGAAGGAGGCCGGCGACAGTCTCGGTGGCTCCATCGACATCCGCGTGGAGGGGCTGCCCGTGGGACTGGGCGAGCCCATCTTCGGGAAGATCAAGGCGCTCATCGCCCAGGCGCTGGGCAGCGTGGGCGCCATCACGGGTGTCGTCTGGGGTCCGCCGGATCTGCTCCAGCGCATTGGCCAGCCGGGCACCCAGTTCCATTCCGTCAAGGACGTCTACGGCGGCATCCAGGGTGGCCTCACCAACGGTGAGCCGCTCCAGGTCCGCGCTTTCTTCAAACCCCCAGCGACGCTGGCGGACCACGCGAAGGGTGGCCGTCACGATCCGTGCATCATGCCCCGCGCCGTTCCGGTGCTGGAGTCCATGGTGTCACTGGTCATCGCAGACCTCGTCCAACAGATGAACGCACGCCCCAACACCCTATGAGCCCCTACCCTCCCGGCGCCTACCGTCCTCCCAACGACCGCTGGGGTCCGTTTTCGCGACTCGCCAAACGCCTTCCTGAAGGCAGCCTCGCGGTGGTGGATCGCACCGTCGCCCGGCTCCATCCGGGACTCATCCCCGCGCTGGAGGCGCAGAACCCTCGCGCCATCGTCCAGCTCGTGGGCGGAGAGAGCGCGAAGAGCTTCAAGGCCCTGGAGAAGGTGCTCGCCGCGGGGCTGTCCCTGCCGCGCTCCGGCACGCTGCTCGCCGTGGGCGGAGGCACCGTGGGCGATGTGTCCACCGTCGCCGCGCACCTGCTCAAGCGCGGTGTGAGGCTGGTGCAGGTGCCCACCACACTGCTCGCCGCCGTCGACAGCAGCCTGGGTGGCAAGGGCGCGGTGGACCTCACCGTGAAGGGCCGCGTGGTGAAGAACCCCGCCGGCGTCTTCCACTACGCCGAGGAGTCGTGGATCTGCCCGGAGCTGTTCGCCACGCTGTCGCCGACCCAGATTCGCGAGGGCTCGCTCGAGGCGTGGAAGATGGTCATCAGCCTGGATGCGGCCCTCTTCCGCCGCTACCTGCGCAAGCCGCCCGCTCTCGAAAAGCTGGTGAAGGACGCGCGCGGCCTCAAGGAGAGCGTGTGCGAGCAGGACCCGTACGAGCACAAGGGCCTGCGCCGGGTGCTCAACTTCGGCCACACCTTCGGCCATGTGCTGGAAAGCGTGTCCCACTTCAAGCTGTCCCACGGTGACGCCGTGGGCCTGGGCATCCTCCTGGCCCTGGACGTGGGTCGCCACCTGGGCGTCACTCCAGAGCCCGTGGCCGCCGAGGTCGAGCGCGCCCTCATCGACGGCCCGGGCGTCCTCGACCGTGAGCGAGTCGCCGGCCTCTTGCGCCGCCCATCGCTGAAGGACATCGCCACGCTGCTCGACGCCGACAAGAAGGCCGGAGCCCGGGGCGAGCTGCGCATGGTGCTCCTGACGGCCATCGGCGCCACCGAGGTCCGCGACGTGGCCGCGTCCACGTGGCGCGAGCTGTGGCCGGCGTGGACGAAGGCGGTGCGCCCGTGAGCATGAGCACCCGTCGCATCCTGTTGGACCCGAGCCACCTCGTGGCCTCGCCGCTCACCCCGCCCGTCTCCAAATCGGACGCGCAGCGCGCCCTGGTCCTGGGTCACCTCACGGGCGCCTGGCCCCTGCCCTCCGTCCAGGCCGAAGCGGACGAGGACCTCCCCGCCGACGTGCGAGTGCTGCGCCGGGGCGTGGAAGCCCTGCGGCTGCCCGCCGGGCCCGTGCGTGACGTGGACTGCGCGGACGGTGGCGCCCCCTTCCGCATCCTGGCCACCCAGGTCGCGGTGACGCCGGGTGCTCGCGTGCGCCTCACCGGCACGCCTCGCCTGGGTGAGCGTCCCCACGGCCCACTCTTCACCTCGCTGAAGGACGCACTCGGTCCCGCGGGGCTCACGCTCACCGAGGGCCAGCCCTGGCCCGTGGAGCTGTCCGCGCCAACGGACACCTCGAAGGTGTCGCCCGTCTTCCGGGTGCCCGGCGACCAGAGCAGCCAGTACGCATCCAGCCTGCTCCTGGGCTGCGCCGCGCTGTTCCTGCGAGAGCGCCGGGCGTGGAGCGTCGAAATCGAAGGCACGCTGACGAGCGCCGGCTACCTGGAGCTCACCCTCACGTGGCTGGAGCGCTTCGGCTTCGAGGTCCAGAAGTCCGACTCCCGATACACCGTCTCCGGCTACACGCCCCCTCCGAGCGTCCCTTCGCTCCCCGGGGACTGGTCGTCGCTGGGCTACCTCCTGCTCATCGCCTGGAAGGCGGGGGGCACGGTGGAGCGAGCCGACGCGGCCAGCGCCCACCCGGACCAGGCCATCCTCCGCCTCATCGAGCAGGTGGGCGTGGGGACGACGCCGACAGGTCCGGCCCATACGTTGAAGGTGACGGGCCACCCGGCGGGAGGCTTGCGGGCTTCGGGCAAGGAGTGTCCGGACCTGCTGCCAACCCTGGCGGCGCTCGCCTGTGTGCTCCCCGCGCCTTCCACGCTGACGGACGTCGGAATTCTCCGATTGAAAGAAAGCGACCGGCTGGAAGGTATCCGAGACCTGGTCAGCGCCTACGGAGGGACGACGGAACTCCAGGGGGAAATCCTCCACCTGACGCCTCCTGAGACCCCTCCTGCCCGGTTCACCATGGACAGCCGGGGTGACCACCGCCTGGCGATGACGGCCGCGACACTCAGCGTGCTGTCCGGAGCGACCCTCGTCCTGACCAGCCCCGAGTGTGTCGAGAAGAGTTTTCCGGGCTTCTGGCGGCAGCTGTCCCGCTCGGGAGCACGTATTTCCGAGCAGCCGTAGGAACCATCAGTGTCTCCCCATCCGACTTATCGTTCTTTTTTGTTGAAAGCGATCTGCGCCCTGTGAAATCTCCGCCCATGCCCAAGGACACGCTGACGATCACCGACAATCGGACCGGCAAGACGTACGAGGTCCCGGTCGAGAACGGCTGTATTCGCACCAACGCCCTCCGACAGATCAAGGTCGGGGACGACGACTTCGGCCTCATGGGCTACGATCCGGCGTTCCTCAACACCGCGAACTGTAAGAGCGCCATCACCTTCATCGATGGTGACAAAGGCATCCTGGAGTACCGCGGTTACCCCATCGAGCAGCTGGCCGAGAAGTCCAGCTACCTGGAGGTCGCCTACCTCCTGCTGAACGGAGAGCTGCCGACCCCGAAGGAGCTGGAGCAGTTCGTCCACCTCGTCACGCACCACACGTTCGTGCACGAGAACGTGAAGTCCTTCATGGATGGGTTCCGCTACGACGCGCATCCCATGTCCATGCTGGGCTCCACCGTGGCGGCGCTGTCCAGCTTCTACCCGGACGCGAAGAACACCAAGGATGAGCTGAGCCGCCGCATCCAGATCACCCGGCTCATCGCCAAGATGCCCACGCTCGCCGCGTTCTCCTACCGGCACACGATGGGCCTGCCCTACATCTACCCGGACAATGACCTGTCCTACGTCGCCAACTTCCTGGCGATGGTGAAGCGCATCGGCACCACGACCTACAAGGTCCACCCGGTGCTGGAGCGCGCGCTGGACGTGCTCTTCATCCTGCACGCGGACCACGAGCAGAACTGCTCGACGACGTCCGTGCGCACGGTGGGCTCGTCGGAAGTGGACCCGTACTCGGCCGTCACGGCGGGCATCGGCGCCCTCTACGGTCCGCTGCACGGCGGCGCCAACGAGGCGGTGCTGCGCATGCTCCGCGAGATTGGCCACGTCTCCAAGGTCCCCGACTTCATCAAGTCGGTGAAGAGCGGCGAGGGCGAGAAGAAGCTGATGGGCTTCGGCCACCGCGTCTACAAGTCCTACGATCCGCGCGCCAAGGTCATCAAGCGCGTGGCGGACGAGGTCTTCGAGGTGACGGGCAAGAACCCGCTGCTGGAGCTCGCCGTGGAGCTGGAGCGCATCGCGCTGCAGGACGAGTACTTCGTCAAGCGCAAGCTCTACCCCAACGTCGACTTCTACTCCGGCCTCATCTACGAGGCGATGGGCTTCCAGGCCGAGATGTTCCCCGTCCTCTTCGCCATTCCCCGCACGGTGGGCTGGTGCGCGCAGTGGGAGGAGATGGTCCTGGACCCCGAGCAGAAGATCGCGCGTCCCCGTCAGGTCTACACGGGCCAGAAGCGCCGCGACTACATCGCCATGGACAAGCGCGCCGCGAAGTAAGCGGCCTGTCCACACACCCCTGGGCATGAAGTGAGAAGGGGCGAGGGACCGCGAGGTTCCCCGCCCCTTTCTCTTTGCGGGCCCGTCCGGCGACTCCAGCGCCTCGGAGTCGCCCGCACCGCCCCGCTTCAGCCCGCCTGGGCCGTGCCGGGCTCGGCGTACATCGATTCGATGAGCCCGGCGTGCTTCTGCTCCACGGCCTTGCGGCGGACCTTCAGGGTGGGCGTCAGGTCGCCCGCGTCCACGGTGAAGTCCTGCTCCAAGATGACGAAGCGCTTGATCGACTCGAAGCGGGACAGCTTCGGGTTGATGTCGCGGTCCAACCCCTCCTGGATGAGCTGGCGCAGACGCGTGTCCTGGGAGAGCGTCTTGAGGTCCTCGGGCCAGCCCTTCTGTTGGGCCAGGGCGCGGCACTTCTCCACGTCCAGTGCCAGCAGGGCCACCAGGTAGTTGCGCCGCTCGCCCACCACCACCGCGTGGCCCACCCCGGGAAGGGACTTGATGAGCTCCTCGATGTTGCCGGGCGCCGTCTTCTTCCCGCCGGAGGTGACGATGATCTCCTTCTTGCGGCCGGTGATGTGGAGGTAGCCCTCTCCGTCGAGCTGGCCCACGTCACCGGTGTGCAGCCACCCGCCCTCCAGCAGCTCCGCGGTGGCCTCCGGGTTCTTGTAGTAGCCCATGCACACGTTGCCGCCCTTGACGAGGATCTCCCCGTCCTCGGCGATGCGGACCTCCACGCCAATCAGCGGGCGCCCCACGGTGCCCAGGTGGGCGGCCTCGCGCGTATTCACCGTGCCCGGGCCCGCCACCTCCGTCATCCCCCACACCTCGTGGATGAACATGTCGATGGAGGCGAAGAACTCCAGCACGTCCCGGCCGATGGGGGCCGCCGCCGTGGCGAAGAAATCCACCCGCTCCATGCCGATGCGCGTCTTGAGCGGCTCGAACACCAGCCGCTGGGCCAGCCGGTACTGGGCCTCCAGGAGCACCGGGATGCGCTCGTGGCGCTGGGCGCGGGCATGCAGCTCCGAGGCGACACCCCGGGCCCAGGAGACGATGCGGCGCTTCATGGGGGGCTGGCCGCGCAGCCCCTCCTCCGCCTTGGCCTTGAACTTCTCCCACACGCGCGGCACGCCGAAGAAGAACGTGGGCCTCACGTCCTTCAGGTTCGCCGGCATCGCCTCGACCGAGTCCGCGAAGTACACCTGGATGCCCAGTATCAGCGGGCAGTGCAGGGAGATGACCTGCTCGGCGATGTGGGACAACGGCAGATAGGAGATGATGACCGAGTCCTGCTGGTGCTTGAAGTCCACGGCGGTGATGAGCTGCCGGGACGTCCAGGACAGGTTGTAGTGGCTGAGCATGACCCCCTTGGGGTGGCCCGTCGTCCCGGAGGTGTAGATGAGGGTGCCCAGCGCCTCCGGCTTCAGCGCGTTGACGCTGTCCCAGTAGGGCTTGTCATCCACCCCCGTGCCCTTCTCCAGGACGTCCGCGTAGCGCAGGACCCCCTCCGGCAGCGGCGTGGACGGCGCGTCCAGGATGATGAGGTGGCGCAGCTTGGGCAGGCGCTCGCGCAGGGCGAGGCCGGTGCGCAGGTGCTTCTCGTTCTCCACGACGAGGACGGTGGCCTCACAGTGGCCCAGGATGTACTCGAGCTGCTCCACCGCGCTGGTGGTGTACAGACCTACCGGGACGCCTCCCAGCGCCATGGCGGCCAGGTCCGCGACGTGCCACTCCTCGCGGTTGAAGCTGATGATGCCCAGCGGCTGGCCCTCCCCGTACCCGAGCGTCCTCAGGCCGAGGGCGAAGCGTTTGACCCGCTGGGCATATTCGAACCAGGAGGTGGGGACATAGCCGTGTCCCCGGCGGGTCCAGAGGGCCGGCCGATGCTCCTGCTGCGCGGCCCGGTCATGGAGGGCATGCACCATCGTCTTCGGGAGGTCCATCCGACGAAGGTTAGCGGATGTAGGGGCGTCCCGACCACGCCCCCGGTTCGCGGACGTTGACAGCTGGTTGGATGGCTTTGTATGCCGCGCCCGACCATGAGCATCGACTTCACCTGCCAGAAGTGCGAGGCAAGCTTCGAGCTTGACGTTCAAGACCTCATCGAGGGGACGGAGAAGATCATCTGTCCTCACTGCGACGCGAAAGCGCCCGCGAATCTCTCGGAGGACTTCGTCGCCGCGCTCTCGGAGATGCGCGCACAGATCGCCGTGCTCGACAAGAAGTTCGCCGTCTCCATGACGTTGGAGTCGGAGGACGTCGCGGACACGATCGACGAAGAGGACGAAGAGGAGGATGAGGAATCCGACGACGAGGACGACGACCTCGACGAGGATGAAGACGAGGACGTCGAGGACGACGAGGACTACGACGACGAGGACGAGGACGAGCGTCCCTGACGTCTGCTCCCTTGCCCTCCGGGCGGCCGTTTCACGCCGTCCAGGGCAACCGGGCTGAATCGCTACCCTCCCGACAGGGTGGCGGGTGCGTAGTTTCAGGGTGTGAGAACACCCAACCGCGCCACTTTCTTCTTCGCCCCCCTGTCGGCGCTGTTGTTGGCGCTCGGGGGGGTGCTGATGCTCCCCGCCTTCAGTGCTCCCGGGGCCATCGCGGCCACACTCCCGGGCGACTCCGGGCAACCGTGCATCACCGAGCACGGAGGCGACCCCAAGGCCTGCAACGAGCTGGTCGAACTGGAAGTGCAGGACGTCGTCCCGCTGGTGGAGGCCCAGACGCACGCCGTCGTGCTCACCACGAAGGACCGCCAGGTCGTCCTCCCCGTCTTCGTGGATGAGGCCTCCGCCGTCTCCATCGCCTTCCGACTGGCGGAGCGCGAGCCGCCCCAGCCGCTCGCCCAGGACCTCCTGGACGACGTCGTCGACCAGCTCGGCGCCAAGGTGACGGAGGTCCGCATCGACGACCTGCGCGACAACGTCTACTCGGGCCGCGTGTTCCTGGAGCAGGGTGCGAAGAAGATGACGCTGGAGGCCCGCCCGTCGGACTCCATCGCCATGGCCCTCACCAGCCACGCCCGCATCCGCGTCACGCGCAAGGTGCTGACGCTGGCCGGCATCAGCCGCGAGGAGATTGAATCCCTCCAGAAGGGCGGGCCCGGCGTGGGTGGCAGTGGCCCTGGCGGACAGCTGGAAGAGCCCGCCCCGATGCCGCCTCCTGGGATGCCTGCGCCCGGCAATCCGCCCATCGACATGGACACGGAGGCCCTTCCGCCTGGCCACCCGCCGCTCGGCGCGCCGCAGGGCACCGGCAAGAAGATAGACCTCTAGGCTTCGAGCCGGGGGCGAGCAGAGCCAGCGACAGGTGCGAGAAAGCCCGGCCCCCCCTCCCAGGGAAGCCGGGCTTTCTCTCTCGAACATCGAGTGCCTGCAAGACGCTGGCGTGGGTCCAACCCGGGGGTCGGCACCGCGCCTGGGGCAAAGAGTTAGTCTCCCGGGCGCGAGGCTGTCAAGCCACGCACCCCGCCGCCTAGGATGCGCGCGCATATGCGCAAGGCGAAGATCATCTGCACCCTGGGGCCCTCATCGAGCTCGCTGGAGGTCATCGAGGGCCTCATCCGCGCGGGGATGAACGTGGCGCGGTTGAACTTCTCGCACGGTACGCACGACGAGCACCGCCAGCGGGTGGCCCTCATCCGGAAGGCGTCCAAGCGGCTGAAGCTGCCGGTGGCCATCCTCCAGGACATCCAGGGCCCCAAGATTCGCCTCGGAAAGTTCGAGGGTGGACAGCTCACGGTGAAGCCGGGCGAGCGCGTGACGGTGACGACGCGCGCGGTGATGGGCCAGGGCTCCATCATCCCCACCCCCATCAAGTCGCTGACGAAGGACGTGAAGCCGGGAGAGGCCATCCTCCTGGACGACGGCCGGGTGCGGCTGCGCGTGCGCAACGTGGCGGGCCAGGACGTCCTCTGCGAGGTGGAGATCGGCGGCCTGCTCAAGGACCACAAGGGGTTGAACCTGCCGGGCTCGCCCATGTCCGTGCCCACGATTACACCCAAGGACGAGGTGGACCTGGCGTTCGGCCAGGACGTGGGCGTGGACTACGTGGCGCTGTCCTTCGTGCGCACGGCGGACGACATCCACCGGGCCCGCAAGCACGTGGCGAAGAACAAGACGCCGCTCATCGCCAAGATTGAAAAGCCCCAGGCCGTGGACCAGCTCGAAGCCATCGCCCGGGCCGCGGACGGCATCATGGTGGCGCGTGGGGACCTGGGCGTGGAGATGCCCCTGGAGCAGCTGCCCGCCATCCAGAAGCGGATGGTGCGCGTGGTGAACCAGATGGGCGGCCTGGTCATCGTCGCCACGGAGATGCTGGAGAGCATGGTGAGCAACCCGCGCCCCACGCGCGCGGAGGTGTCGGACGTCGCCAACGCCATCCTGGACGGCGCGGACGCGGTGATGCTGTCCGGCGAGACGGCCGCGGGGCGCTACCCCATCGACGCGGCGTCCACCATGGCCCGCATCGTCGAGGAGACGGAGCGCGGCGTGGTGCGACACCAACACCACTCCCCCTTCGAGCGCTCGGAGGACCTGGGCACGGGCGTCGCGGCGGCGGCGGTGGCGGCGACAGGCCAGCTCAACATCCAGACGATTGTCGCGTACACGGAGAGCGGCCATACCGCGCGCCTCATCTCCGAGTTCCGGCCCCACGCGCGCATCATCGCCCTCACGCCGAACGAGGCCGCCGTCAACCGCATGGCGCTGTACTGGGGCGTGACGGGACTCCAAGTGCCCCGCGTGAGGTCCACGGACGCCATGCTGCGGCAGGTGCGCAAGCTGTGCCTGCGCGAGGGCATCTGCCAGGTGGGCGCGCCCGTCGTCGTGGTGGCGGGAGTGCCGCTCAACGTACCGGGCAACACCAATCTGATGAGCATCCACCGCGTGTGAGCGCGGTGGACGTCGTCACTCAGAGCACCTTCTGCTCGAAGTCGTAGATCTTCTCGACGGCGAGCTGACGGTAGCGCTCCATGTTGAGGGCGCGACGGGCGCACTCCCAGACCAGCTCGTTGGGCGTGCGCTCCGGCTCCTTCTTCTTGCGGCGCTTCACCTCGGCCTTGATGGACTTCACCGCGGCGCGCGGGTGGTAGCAGAAGGAAGAGGTGAATAGGAGGTGCCCACCGAAGGGGATGAGGCGGGCCTCTAGGATGTCGCCCGTCTCCAGCCCGGCGATGTTGCGCCGCTCCGTCACGTCGAAGTCCTTGCCCGAGTACATGTCGCGCAGGCGCACCAGGCCCTTGCCCAGCTTACGGACCTCGAAAATGCCGTGGACCGTCTCCGTGAAGCTGCGGAAGGCGTTGGACTCCTCGGGCGAGGTGTTCGCCAGGCGCTGCTCGTAGAACTCCACGGCCGGCGTCTTGCCCGTTCCAGGCGAGACGCGGTCATAGAGGTAGTAGTCGAGGAACGACGCCATGCGCAGCTCGAAGAGCTTGTCGTCCTCGAAGACCTCGCCTGTCAGGCGGAAGTACTCCGCCTTGGCTTCGAGCAGGTCCGCCTTCCGCGACTCCACGCTGCCGAAGGCGATGAGCTGGTCCAGGTACGGCTGGTAGGAGAGCGGTGACAGCGGGGAGTCCATAGAAGGTCGGTCATCCTACCCCGCCATCAGCTTCGCGAAGCGACCGAAGAGATAGCGTGCGTCATGCGGGCCGGGAGAGGCCTCGGGGTGGTACTGCACGCTGAAGGCCCGCGCATCTGGGACGGCCAGGCCCTCCACCGTGCCGTCGTTGAGGTTGATGTGCGTGACGACGGCCTTGCCCTTGAGGCTGGCGTCGTCCACGGCGAAGCCGTGGTTCTGCGCGGTGATCTCCACCTTGCCCGTCGTCAGGTCCTTCACGGGCTGGTTGCCGCCACGGTGGCCGAACTTCATCTTGTACGTCCGGCCGCCCAGCGCCAGCGCCATGATCTGATGGCCCAGGCAGATGCCGAACACGGGCACCTTGCCCAGGAGCGCCGCCACGGTGCGGTCCGCGCCCTTCACCGCCGCCGGGTCTCCGGGGCCGTTGGCCAGGAAGACGCCGTGGGGCTTGCGGGCCAGCACTTCCTCCGCCGTGGTGTGCGCGGGCACCACCGTCACGCGGCAGCCCACGTCGACCAGGAAGTGGAGCATCGACTTCTTGAGGCCGTAGTCGTAGGCCACCACGTCGAAGCGCGGGTCGCCCTGGGGGTGGGCCTCGCCAATGCCCGTGAAGACGTCCGGCGAGGGCGCGGTGAACGTGTACGGCGTCTTCACCGACACGCCGCTGGCCAGGTCCAGGCCCTCCATGCCGTGGGCGGTGCGAGCGCGCTCCGACAGCGCGGCCGGGGACAGGCCCTCGCTGGAGATGACGCCCATCTGCGCGCCATGCGTGCGCAGGTGGCGCACCAGGCGGCGGGTATCCAGCCCTTCGATTCCGGCGACATTGTGGCGCTTGAGGTACGCATCCAGCGACTCGCGCGCGCGCCAGTTGGACGGCTGGCTCGCGAGGGCGCGCACCACCATGCCCACCGCGTGCGGCTTGCCGGCCTCTTCGTCCTCCGGCGTCACGCCGACGTTGCCCATCTCCGGGTACGTCATGGTGAGGATCTGCCCGACGTACGAGGGGTCCGTGAGGATCTCCTGGTAGCCGTACATGGACGTGTTGAAGACCACCTCACCCACCGTCTCGCCGACCGAGCCAAAGGCACGGCCCTCGAAGGTGGTGCCATCCGCCAGGGCGAGCACTGCCCGCTTCGTCATTACCGTGACTCCTTCACCTGGCCGTCGGAGAACACCTTCCGGCCAGAAACCCAGGTCTGCACCACGCGGCCCTTCTGCTTACGGCCATGGAAGGGCGTATTCCGGCTGCGGGAATAGAACCGGTGGGCATCCACCGTCCACTCCTCCGAGGGGTCCACCACGGTGATGTCCGCCGGGGCCCCGGGAGCCAGGTGACCGCCCGGCAGGCCGAACGCCTTCGCCGGGCCGTGCGTCAACAGCTCCACGGCCCGCTTCGCGCCCAACAGCCCCGAGTGCACCAGCTCCAGCGTCAGCCCCAGGGCCGTCTCCAGCCCGACGATGCCGTTGATGCCCTTCTCGAACTCCACCTGCTTGTCCAGCACGCCATGGGGCGCGTGGTCCGTGGCGATGGCGTCCACGGTGCCATCCACCAGCGCCTCGCGCAGCGCCTCCACGTCCCGGTCCGCGCGCAGGGGCGGCGCCATCTTCGCGTGGGTGTCGTAGTCCCCCACCGCCCGGTCATCCAGGATGACGTGGTGCGGGGTGGCTTCGGCCGTGACGAGCAGGCCCCGGCGCTTCGCCTCGCGGATGAGGCGCACGCTGCCCTCGCAGGACACGTGGGCGATGTGCAGGCGGCCCTTCGTCTCCTCGAGCAGCACCAGGTCTCGCGCCACCATGGCCACCTCCGCGGAGGCGGGAATGCCGCGCAGGCCCAGGCGCGTGGACGTGGTGCCTTCATGCATGGCGCCACCGGCGGACAGCGTCAGGTCCTCCTCGTGCACCATCACGGGCACGCCGAAGAGCGTGGCGTACTGGAGCGCGCGGCGCATCAGCGCGGCGTTCATCACCGGGCGGCCGTCATCGGTGATGGCGACACAGCCGGAGGACACCAGCTCGCCCGTCTCCGCCAGCTCCTCGCCCTTGAGGCCCTTGGTGATGGCGCCCGCGGGGTACACATGGCACAGGCCGGCGGCGCGAGCGCGCGACAGCACCAGCTCCGTGACGAGCCCGCTGTCGTTGACGACCTTGGTGTTGGGCATGGCGACAACGGCGGTGAAGCCTCCCGCCACGGCGGCGCGGCAGCCCGTGAGGACGGTCTCCTTGCCCTCCTCGCCCGGCTCGCGCAGGTGGACGTGCAGGTCGATGAAACCCGGCAGCACCCAGCGTCCCGCGGCCTCCACCACCTCCGCGCCCGGGGGCACGGGGAGCGGCGCGTCGGAGACCTCCGCCACCTTGCCGTCACGCACCAGGACGTCGCGGACTCCATCGACGCCGTTGCGCGGGTCGATGACGCGCCCTCTCCGGAAAAGCACCGTGGAGCTCATGACGCGCACACCTCGAGGATGGCCCGCCGCACGGCGACGCCGTTGGAAACCTGCTCCAGGATGACGCTGCGGGGCCCGTCCGCCACCGAGGGCGCCAGCTCCAGGCCTCGATTGATGGGGCCCGGGTGCATCACCAGCGCGCCCGCCTTCATCCTGTCCTCTCGGGCCGGGGTGAGGCCGAACAGGCGCGAGTACTCCTTCGTCGAGGGCAGGAACGCCTCGCCCATGCGCTCCATCTGCAGGCGAAGGCACATCACCGCGTCCGCCTGAGGCAGCACCGCGTCCAGGTTGTGCGTCACCTCGGCGCCCAGCGACTCCAGTCCCGGGGGCACCAGCGTGGGCGGACCACAGAAGACCACCCGCGCGCCCAGGGCCTTCAGGCACCACAGGTTGGAGCGGGCCACGCGGCTGTGGAGGATGTCCCCGACGATGAGCACCGTGCGGCCGTCCAGGCTGCCCCAGTGCTGACGGAGGGTGAAGGCGTCCAGGAGGGCCTGGGAGGGGTGCTCGTGGGTGCCGTCCCCCGCGTTGATGACGGCGCAGCGGACGTGTTTGGCCACCAGGTGGGGCGCACCGGACGAGCGGTGTCGCATGACGATGGCCACGGGCCCGGTCGCCTCGATGTTGCGAGCGGTGTCCAGCAGCGTCTCGCCCTTCGAGGTGGACGAACCGGAGGGGCTCCAGTTGAGGACGCCGGCGCCCAGGCCTCGGGCGGCCATGTGGAACGAGGTGCGCGTCCGGGTCGAGTCCTCGAAGAAGAGGTTGGCGACCACCTTGCCGCGCAGGGTGTGGGTGACGTCTGGACCACCAGGCAGGTGCGCGCGCGCCCTGTCGAGCACTGCTTCGAGCTCGTCCCGGCGCCAGCCTTCGATTCCAAGGAGGTGTCTCATGGCCGGGGGCGCCGCGTACCCCGGGCCGTGCGGCGCGTCAAGCACCGTCCGAGGCGTGGCGGGTCGCCTGCCCCCCGGGTGTGGGTCAGCGCACGGGCTCGAAGAAGCGGTCCAACCGGAGACCCGTGCCACCGAACAGGCCATGCAGCAGGCCGTGGTAGCCCAGCGACAGCCAGACCACCATCGCCTTGCCCTTGATGTGGCCGTAGGGCACGAACTCCGTCTTGCCGTAGCCGGTGATGCCCAGGCCGTGACGGCTGTCGGAGCTGTTGTCGCGGTTGTCGCCCATGACGAAGACGTGACCCTCGGGCACCACGTAGGGGCCTTCGTGCCGAGGCATCCGCGAGGGTGTCTGAAGCACGCTGTGCGGCACGCCGCCCAGGCTCTCCCGGAACAGTGACTCCCGCTGGTCGAACCACTCCCCGTTGTCCGTGAGGTTGTGGACGACAAACGCGCTGTCGACACTCTCGCGAGTCTGCGGCTGGCCGTTGATGTGGACCACGCCGTCGAACAGTTCCACCGTGTCGCCGGGCACGCCCACCACGCGCTTGATGTAGTCGGTGGCCTCGTTGACGGGGTTGTTGAAGACGATGACGTCCCCGCGCCCCGGAGGCCGGACGATGACGAACGGCACCACGTTGGCGAACGGGACGCGCACCCCGTAGATGAACTTGTTGATGAAGACCTGATCGCCAATCTGGAGCGTGGGCAGCATGGAGCCGGAGGGAATCCGGTACGGCTCCACGATGAACGTCCGGAACACCAGGGCGACCAGCAACATCTTCACGAAGCCGCCCACGAAATCCATGGGCGACTCCTTGCGGAACGCTCCCAGGTGCTGGGAGGTGAGCGCTTCCAGCGCCCTTACCTCGCGGGCCAGCTTCTCCAGATCTCCTTCGGCCGAGGCTGACTCCACCTTCAGCGCCTGCTCGGTGATCTGCTCCGTCAGCGCCGGGGAGAGCTTCTCGCGCACCTGCGGCTTCTGGAGGATGCGCTCGTTCTCGGAGATGAGCTCATGCGCCTCGTGCCGCAGCCGGCGCAGCTGCTTCTCGCGGGGCGACACGTTGCGCCACACCAGCAGCGCGACGAAGTACGCCACCATCAGCAGCCCCAGCCCCTTCATCGCGGGCTGGGCCCAGGCGGCCGCCGTGGGCACGAACTCGATGAGTGTCGTGTACGGGAACAGCACCAAGGCGACGATGCACAGCGGAGCCCACAGGCTGGTGAGCATCTCCCGCCACAGCAACTTGCGGCGCGCGCGCACCTGTTCAGGGGTGCGCCGGGCCGCCATCGCGGTCGCCAGCTTCGCGGGAGGGTTGGCGGAAGGACTGGCAGCGTTCATGGCTACTGCTCCGACTTGAGGACCGCGAGGAAGGCCTCCTGCGGAATCTCCACCGTACCCACCTGCTTCATGCGCTTCTTGCCCTCCTTCTGCTTCTCCAGGAGCTTGCGCTTGCGGCTGATGTCACCACCGTAGCACTTGGCGAGCACGTTCTTGCGCATGGCGGAGATGGTCTCACGGGAGATGATCTTCGCGCCGATCGCCGCCTGGATGGCCACTTCGTACATCTGCTTCGGGATGACTTCCTTCAGCTTCGCGCAGACCTCGCGACCGCGCAGGTAGGCGCGCTCGCGGTGCACGATGACGCTCAGCGCGTCCACCGGCTCCCCATTGATGAGGATGTCCAGGCGCGCCAGATCCGCCTCCTGGTAGCCGGTCAGCTCGTAGTCCAGGCTGGCGTAGCCGCGCGACACGCTCTTGAGCTTGTCGAAGAAGTCGAAGACCACCTCGGCCATCGGCATCTCGTACGTCACCTGCACGCGCTGCCCGCTGCTGCCCAGGTACTTCATGTCCTTCTGCACACCGCGGCGGTCCTGGCACAGCTTCAGGATGGCGCCCAGGTGGTCATTGGGGACGTGGATGTGACAGGTGAGGATGGGCTCCTCGAACTTCGCGATGTTCTGCACCGGCGGCAGCTTGGCGGGGTTGTCCACCAGTTGGACGTCACCCTTGCCACTGGTGATTTGGTACACCACGCTGGGCGCGGTGGTGATGAGGTTCAGGTTGTACTCGCGCTCCAGGCGCTCCTGGACGATCTCCATGTGCAACAGGCCCAGGTAGCCGCAGCGGAAACCGAAGCCGAGCGCCGTGGACGACTCGGGCTCATACGTGAAGGCGGAGTCGTTGAGCTTCAGCTTCGCGAGCGCGTCACGCAGGTTCTCGTACTGGTCGGACTCGATCGGGAAGATGCCGGAGAACACCATCGGCTTCACTTCCTGGAAGCCCGGGAACGGCTCCTGCGTCGGACGGGCCTCCTCCGTGACGGTGTCGCCAACCTTCGCGTCCAGCAGCTCCTTGATGTTGGCGACCAGCACGCCCACTTCGCCGGCCATGAGCTGCGTCACGGGGCGGGAGAACGGGGTGAAGACACCCAGCTCCTGCACCTCGAAGACCTTGTTGTTGCTGAACAGCTTGATCTTCTGCTTGAGCTTGAGCGTGCCTTCCAGCACGCGCACCAGCGTCACCACACCCCGGTAGTTGTCGTACCAGGAGTCGAAGATGAGGGCCTTGAGCGGCGCGTCCGGCGAGCCCGTCGGCGGCGGCACGCGCGCGACCACCGCTTCCAGAATCTCGTGGATGCCGATGCCTTCCTTCGCGGAGGCGGGCACGGCCACGGAGGCGTCGATGCCGATGACGTCTTCAATCTCCGCGCGGGTGCGGTCGACGTCCGCGCTGGGCAGGTCGATCTTGTTGATGACCGGGATGATCTCCAGCTCGTGGTCCAACGCCATGTAGACGTTGGACAGCGTCTGCGCCTCCACGCCCTGCGACGCGTCCACCACCAGGAGCGCGCCCTCGCACGCGGCCAGGCTGCGGCTGACTTCGTACGCGAAGTCGACGTGCCCCGGCGTGTCGATGAGGTTGAGGACGTACTGCTTGCCGTCCTTCGCGGTGTAGTTCATCCGCACGGACTGGGCTTTGATCGTGATGCCCCGTTCGCGCTCGATGTCCATGTTGTCGAGGAACTGGGCCTGCGCCTCGCGCTTGCTCAGCGTCCCCGTCTTGTCGAGGAGGCGATCAGCCAGCGTCGACTTTCCATGGTCGATATGGGCGATGATGCAGAAGTTGCGGATGTGCGCGTTTTCAGCCGGCATGTTCGTGGCGCTCGTCGGAAGAAGCGGGCGTGCCTAACATCGAACCGCGCGAAAATCTACGCGCGAACGCCCGCCAGACGAGCAACCCGTCGGGGGCGCCCGATTGTTCCCCCAACCACCGTGCTCCCCTGAACGGACGCCCGGCCACCCGGGGACGACAGGGCACGAGGGCCCGTCCGGGAGAGGCGACCTCCTCCCGGACTCCCCTGCCCTGCTTCCCGTCAGCCAGCCTCAGCCGTGGACGCGGACCGGCTCGGCCTTCTCGCGGAAGTAGGCGACGGTGCGGCGAGCCCCCTCGCGCAGGTCGGCGGACGGCTCCCAGCCGAGCACCTTCTTCGCGAGCGAGTTGTCGATGCACGAGCGCAGCTGCTCGCCGGGCTTGCCGGGCGCGTGGGCCACGGCGGCCGTCGAACCCGCGGCCTCTGCCAGCAGCGCATAGAGGCGGTTGATGTCGGTCTCCACGCCGGTGCCGATGTTGATGGCGCCCACGTAGTCCTTCTCGAAGGCCAGCCGGTTCGCCCGGGCCACGTCGGGCCCGAAGACGAAGTCGCGGGTCTGCTTGCCCTCACCGAAGATGGTGCAGCCCTGCCCGGAGAGCAGGCGCTGGCAGAAGATGGCCACCACGCCCGCTTCGCCATGCGGGTTCTGTCGCGGGCCGTACACGTTGGCGTAGCGCAGGGCGACGTACGGCAGGCCGTACTGGGCCCGGTAGTAGCCCAGGTACAGCTCCCCCGCCGCCTTGGAGACCCCGTACGGGGACACCGGGCGCGTCGCGTGGGACTCCGGCGCGGGGAACACGTCCTGCTCGCCGTAGATGGCGCCGCCGGTGGAGCTGAAGATGACCTTCTTCACGCCCGCGACGCGCGAGGCCTCCAGTAGATTCAGCATGCCGCGGATGTTCACATCCGCGTCGAAGCCCGGATCATCCACGCTGCGCCGCACGTCCATCTGCGCCGCCAGGTGACAGAGCACCTGGGGCTTCTCCGACTTGATGAGCTCCGCGGCCTCGCGGCTGCGGATGTCATGCACGGCCAGCCGGACGCGCGGGTCCAGGTTCTCCTTCTTGCCACCCGACAGGTCATCCAACGCGATGACCTCGTGTCCCGCCTTCAGGAACTCGTCGCACACGTGCGAGCCGATGAAGCCCGCTCCACCCGTCACCAGGACTTTCACGCTTCCGTCTCCCCGCCACCCGGCCGTGGCCAAACTGTCTTTGATTTCAGAGTCTCTCGCGGCGGCAACCTATGACGGGGATCGCCGCACGGCAACCTCGCGGAACCACGCGATGGTCTCCCGCAGACCCTCCTCCAGAGGCACCTTGGGCTCCCAGCCGAGCAGCGTGCGGGCGCGGGTGATGTCTGGCTGACGTTGCTTGGGATCATCCTTGGGCAAGGGCTTCTCGATGATGCTCCCCCCGCCGCCCGCCGCCGTGCGCACGGCCTCCGCGAACTGACGGATGGTCATCTCCCGGGGATTGCCGATGTTGACCGGATGGGGCTCGTCCGACAGCGCGAGCCGGACCAGGCCATCCACCAGGTCCTTCACGTAACAGAACGAGCGCGTCTGGCTGCCATCGCCGAAGACGGAGAAGTCCTCGCCCTTGAGCGCCTGGCCCACGAAGGCCGGAACCACGCGGCCGTCGTTGAGCCGCATGCGCGGGCCGTAGGTGTTGAAGATGCGAACGATGCGGACCTGCACGCCCTTGCGACCGTAGGCCGCAGTCACCGCCTCCGCGTAGCGCTTGGCCTCGTCGTACACCGAACGCGGGCCGATGGGATTGACGTTGCCCCAGTAGTCCTCGCGCTGCGGGTGCACCAGCGGATCTCCATAGACCTCGGAGGTGGACGCCATCAGGAAGACGGCCTTGTTCGCCTCCGCCAGCTTCAGCCCGTTCTCCGTGCCGATGGACCCCACGCGCAGCGTCTCCAGCGGGAGGTTCGCGTAGTCGATGGGCGACGCGGGCGAGGCCATGTTGAACATGTAGTCGAAGGGCTCCTTCACCGGGATGCCCTCGATGATGTCCGCCTTCACGTAGCTGAAACCCGGCCGGCCCTTCAGCGTGCGCAGGTTCTCCTCGTTGCCCGTGATGAGGTTGTCCACGGCCGTCACGGCGGCCGCACCGTCGTCCAGAAGGCGCTCGCACAGGTGCGAGCCCACGAAGCCCGCGCCCCCCAGCACCACCACTCGCTTGCCCTGCATGCTCTTCACGTCGCGCCTCGTCTCTCTGTCAAATCTCGTCGAAGGTCGCCTGCCCCGGCAGCTGCGCTTTGTACTTCTCCAGGACCAGGTCGATGCCCTGGCGGATGTACTCGGCCACGGGCACCTTCGTCTTCTGGTTCAGCGCCTTGAGGAGCTCGTTCTGCTCCGGGGTGATGTAGATGGTGGTGCTGATCTTCTTTCGGGCCATGGCTATATGTGAAAATATATGGAATGACGTGGCGCGCGAAAGCATCTCGTGCGCACGCCTCGGCGGAGAGGCCGCTGCGTCCCGGGAGCACCGCATGACCGGCAGCAAGCGCTGGATTTTCCTCGGGTTGATGACCTCCGGCCTGCTCACCGGCTGCGCCAGCGACAAGGCCGCCGAGCGCGGCACCAACGCCCCGGGTAAGTCCTCACCCGCCTCGTCCGAGGCCATCCACCCGGAACCCGCGCGTGGCGAACACGTCACGCAGCAGGACGTGAACGGCGACGGCAAGCCGGACGTGTGGACCTACACGGTGGCGGACGCGGGCGCGAATGGCGAGGAACGGTTTCGCAAGGTGCGCCAGGAGCTGGACCTGAACTGGGACGGCCGCGTGGACCTGACGCGCTACTTCGACGAGGCCAGCGCGCTGATGCGCGAGGTGATGGACCTGGACTACGACGGCAAGGTGGACGCCACCTACTTCTACGAGAAGGGGGCCAACACTCGCCGCGAGCGGGACTTCGACGGCGACGGCCGCGCGGACAGCGTCACCTTCTACGAGCGGGGTGTCCTGGTGCGCAAGGAGCGCGACACCAACTCCGACGGGCGCGTGGACTACTGGGAGTACTGGGAGGGCGGTCAGGTGGACCGCATCGGCGAGGACCTGGACGGCGATGGCACCGTCGACAAGTGGACCCGCAATCCCAACAACGCGGCCCGCGACTGAAGGGCGAGCCGCGCCTTCACGGCGGAGCGACTACGGCTTGCTCGTGCCCGTGCGGCCGTAGGAGTCCTCCAACCGCACGACGTCATCCAGCTCGGGGGTGCTGACCTCGAGGATGTCGCAGTCGGTGATGGCCACCATGCGGTGCTTGGTGAGGGGCTTGATGTGGTAGCTCTCCCCCGGGTTCATCTCCTTCTCGATGAGCCCCTGTCCCTCGTCGACGACGAAGAGCAGCTTGCCGCTCTGGACGTGGATCGTCTCATCCTTCTGGTTGTGGTACTGCAGGCTGAGCTTGTGGCCCTGCTTCACGTGCAGCAGCTTGCCCACGTAGCGCTCGGTGTGGGCCCAGATGAGCTCGTGGCCCCAGGGCTTCTCCACCCGCCTAGTCGTCGTCATGGTGCTTCCCGTCTTCCTCGCCCGCTCTCAGTTCGTGCCGGCCACGAACGCGTCGAGCTGGGTCTCACGCTTGAAGTCTGACAGATACCGCGTCGCAGCGTCCTTCGAGGCGAAGGTGCCCATGCGCACGCGGTACCAGGTGCCCTTACCGGCCACCTCCGCCGTGACGATATAGGGGGCATAGCCCCTATCACGCAACCGGGCCATGAACCGGTCGGCCTCCTGCTTGTCCTGGAACGCCGACAGCTGGAGCGTGAAGGCCCCACCCTTCACCGCCGGGTCCGGCAACTGCGCGGCGCGGGCGATGGCGTCCTTCATCCCTCCACCCTCCTTCTGCGTCGTCCGCGTGGGCACGGCCGCCGTCTCCACCTTGCCCGACACCTGTGCGGGCTTCGCGGCGACGGGGGCGGGCTTCTCGGCGGGAGCGGCGGCGGGCTTCTC
>NZ_JABUMQ010000154.1:0-25331 GCF_013336645.1 Myxococcus sp. CA039A
CCCTCCCCCTCAACAGGGCCCCGCGCTAGAAGCTCGTGAAATCAATCTGCAGGACAGGTGTGTCCGCTTCGATGTCGCGCCGGAACCGCCCCCACCGGTCGAGCGTGCTTTCGTCGAGCACTGCCGGGTCGCGATACTGGTGGAACAGCGCGTAATTCATCGAGCGCTGGAGCGCGAGCAGGTCCGGCACGGCCGCGAGCCACTCGCGATCCATCCGTCGGAGCTCCCGATACCCTTCGAGGAACGGCCCCAGGAACGCAGCGACCGCTTCGTCGCGCGACTCTCGAGCCTCGCCTCGCGCGATGTAGAAGAGGAGGACCGCGATGTCCTTGACGAACCACGCGTACTCGCAGTTGTCGAAGTCGAACGCGGTGATCTTCCCTTCGGCGAAGCAGAAGTTGTGCATGTGGAGATCGGCGTGGATCAGCCCGTAGCTCTCCGGTGTTCGCGGGAGCCGGTTCAATCGCGCGATGATCGCCGCGGTGCGCTCGCGAACGAGCTTCTCCTCGGGGGGCGCGAACCGGTCGATGTCGACCACGTCGTACTCATGCCATTCCTGGCGCTTGAGCCTGGGGCTCGAAGGCGCGTAGCTCTCTGCGCGGTTGTGGAGCCGCGCGAACAGCCGGCCCATGTCGCGGAACAGGGGGGGCTTCCAGTAGCGCTCCTTGAGCGGAGGCGCGTCGTCGAAGACGACGCCCGGCGCGCGCTCGAACGCGGTGACGACGAAGTAGCTGCCGGGCTCGCGGTCTTCGATCCGCTCCACGAACTGCCCCGAATCGGAGAGGATCGGCGATGCGACTGGAATGCGCGCGGCGGCCAGATAGCGAACGAACTCGACCTCCCCCTGCGTGTAGTCGATCGTTCGCCGCGTACTGTGCGAGATGCGCAAGATAAGGCCATCGCCGTCGTCGTTCTCCGCCTCGTAGACGAAGTTCTCGAAGGCCTGGAGCTCGGTGAGCTGCTCGGGCGACAGGCCGTACCGGCGCGCGGCCTCATCTCGAATCGGTTCGTGGAAGCGGCGGACAAGCTCTGGATGCATCGAACCCTCTAGTCCTTCAACGTGAGGCGGCTCTCACCATAGCCCAGCACGGTCGAGCCAGAATCGCTGGTGACCGAGACGCCCAGGCCGCGCGCGAGGGTCTCCGCCAACGGGGGGCCATTGCGCGGCCGCGTGAACACAGCCAGGTCCATGCCGGTCAGGGGGGAATCCGGGCGCCGGAGCCGCTCGTTCAGCATCGCTTGCTCGCGCTCGACGACGCGCAGGCATCGGCGCTCCAGGGCGAACGCGCTGGCGGCGACGTCAGCGAGCTCGCCGCGGATGGACTCCGCCACGACCTTGTCTCCCGGCAGCCCGTGCCCGAAGAGCTCCTCCAGTCGCCGCCGGCTCGAGTCCTGCTCGGCGGGCTCCAGTTTCGCCACGTCGTCCAGCGAGGTGCCCTGTGGCGTGCCGGGGAACGCCTCGCCGATGCGCGCGAACAACCAGCGGCTGAGCTTGATCTCGCGCTGGTAGGTCTCCGCGAGTGGGAAGTCGTCCCGGAGCAACGGGTAACGCGCGACATCGATCGGCGCCTCCACGAACTCCTGCAGCGCGGTGCGCGGGAGGTGTCCGGCGAACGCCGCCCGGAGCCGTTCGTGGAGCAGCCCCTGGGTCGCGCCGAGGAAGCGGACCACCGCTTCGACGCGCTGCCCGAGCAGGCCGTAATCGATCGCGGCGTCGAGATCGCCGAGGCGCGCCGCGATGTCGGGCTGGGCCTCAATCGGTGCAGGGGCCGCGCCGATCAACACCTGCATGTATTCATTGATCAGCGCCGGCGGCCCGGCGCACACGCCGTGCGGACCATTGAAGACCGCGTGACGCTCGGCATAGTCCACGATCGTTTGCACGGTGACGGGCTGCTCGGGGGCGTCGCGCACCAGGTCGTTGGTGACCAGGCGAACTCCGTCGATCAGCCGGAACATGGCCGCGAGCCCGCTGTCGAGCTCTCCGTTCGGCACCGGCTGGGTGCCCCGCACCATCACGTACCCGACCGACGCCAGCGTGCAGACGACCATCATGTGGAGTTCGCCCGCGGTGAGCACGCCCGGGGTCCGGGGCGGCATGCGCGCGAAGAAGGCCTTGCGGAACTGCTCGGTCAGCGAGAGCAGGTCCGGCCACTGACGCGCCATGGCCTTCATCGCGGTCACGTTCATCGGGAGTTCGTTCTGGTACCGGCTCCCCGCGTAGTGGCACTGCTTGCGCACGGTGGGGAGATCGAGGAACAAGGTGCGCGGTCCGACGTTGTTCTCGCCCACTTGCCGGCCGTCACCGTCGACCGCCGGATGCGCCACGCGGTAGACCGGTACGACCACCTCGAGGTTCGACAGCTCCAACGCCCGTCCGTACGCCTGTTCGGTCAGCACGGGGCAACGATTGTCGTGGGCGCTGAACGTGAGCGGCTCACGCCCG
Organism: Myxococcus sp. CA039A; assembly: GCF_013336645.1. NCBI lineage: Bacteria > Pseudomonadati > Myxococcota > Myxococcia > Myxococcales > Myxococcaceae > Myxococcus > Myxococcus sp. CA039A. The sequence continues at coordinate 2,447 of NZ_JABUMQ010000154.1, forward strand.
GCTGGCACCTCACCCAACCGCTCAGGGTAGGACACCGAGGTGCGGCCCGTGGGCGCATCCGAGACCCGCTTCAACACCCCCTGTTCGATCAATGCCTCGAGCAGGTCCCGCATCGTGTCCCAGGAATGGGGCGAGCCGTCCGACCACGCCATGGCGTCGGAGGCTTGAAATTGCTCGACCTGGAGCAGCTTCTCGCCCACGGGCGCGATGTCCGGCTCGTCGAAGATGAGCTCCACCTCGCCATAGAAGAGGTGCAGGACCTGCTGGCCATTCCCCGCGTCGATCCGGTCGTGCGTGAGTCGCCTTCGATGGGGAATGTAGAGAATCTCATCCGCTTGTAGCTGTGCCATGGCTTCTCACTCCCGATTCAGTGTGACTTCGCGCGACCAGGTGCCGCCGAGCGAACGATAGACCCCGACGCGATGGTTGAGCAGCAGCCGTTGCGCTTGCAGACTCGCGCGCTCCAGCCCGACCAGGTTCGTCAGGGCGGAGAGCACCGTCAGGTAGTCCGAACGCCCCTGCTCGAAGAGCCGCCTCGCCTCGTCCAGGAGCTTCCGCCCGAGCTGGACCTGCGCGCGCAGGGCGCGCAGGCTCGTCGCCCCGGTCTCCTCCTGGACCACGGCATCCTGCACCCGTCCGATCGCGGTGTTCAGCGCGAGCTGGTATTGGACGTGGCGACGGTGGAGCTGGATCGGCAGGCGCATGTGCTCGGTGAATCGCCTTCCATCGAAAAAGGCCCAGGTCAGGTTCACGCCAACGACGGACTGGTGGAGGACCGGCTCCGAGAGGCCGACCTTCGCGGCGCCCACGCTGCCCACCAGTTCGATTGTCGGAAGCCAGCTCGCCCGGTTCGCGTTGATGCGGTGCTCGACCTCGGCGACGCGCAGCTCCTGGAGCCGCATCTCCGGCGTGTTCGCGTTCAGGTCTCCTGGCGTTCCGAGTCTGGGCGGAGGCGGGAGATCGGGGAGCTGTCGCTCGAGGGGGACGATGTCGTCCGCGGGATTGGGGACCCGACCCAGCAGCGCCTTCAGCTCCGAATTCAAGAGCGCGCTCCGGGCGGAGATCAGCGGCACCTGCGCTTCGAGGTTCAGCAGCAACTGCTCCTGCTGCAGCACCGCGAGCCGGGGCGTGAGTTGCTGGTCGAACCGAGCTTGAATCAGCCGCAGCAGCTCCTTGTTGTAGTCGATCTGCCGCAGCGTGAGGTCCCGGAGCGCGCGGGCCTCGAGGATGTCGAACCAGACCTGGGCGATCCGCTGCGCGAGGTCCTGGACGCGGGCCTCGGTGAGCTGCCGCTGCTGCTCGGCGAAGTTCATTCCCGCGCTCCGCTGCGCGGCGAGGTTTCCGAACAGGTCGACCTGGTACCTCACGCCGACATCGGCGGTGGCGATGCTGTACCTGGCCCGGGTTGCCGGCGCGGGCGGAACGATGGCGACCACATGACTCAGCCCCGCCGGGTTGAGGACGCCGACCTGGAGCGGGTACCACCAACCTTGCGGCACGTTGGGGTCGAGCTGGTTCTCGTAGATCAGATCCCGCACGTCGTGCAGGACCAGGCTGTTGGCGAAGCACTCCTGGATGGCCGTGTCGAGCGCCGGATCGGCGAACGCCGACCACCAGACCTCGTCCTGGGCGACGTGCTCGGCGGGCCGCGAGGGTGCGCCCTCCTCCTTCGGCGGCCGAGGGCTTGGAGCCCCACCCTCGGGTGCGCTGGACGGTGGGGTCGGCTCGGTGCTCGGCTCGACGGAGGTCGAGTAGCTGCCTGGCGCCTGAGGCGGTGTGACGACGACGGGACGGATCAGCCCACAACCGGAGCAGGTCGTCGCGAGGAGTGCGAGCGTGAGTCGAAGGCTCATGGGTGACTGACGACCACGAGGGCTTTGGCGTGGTTGAGGACGCAGCGCTGCGCGACCCGCATGGTCTCCGGGTCGAGGGAGGCGAAGCTCTCGTCGAGGATGACCAGCTCGACCCCCTGCAGCAGCGTGCGCGCGATGTAGAGCCTGCTCTTCTCGCCGTGCGAGAGTTGCCAGCCGGTCTCGCCGATCATCTCCTCGAGGCCGGCGGGCATCTTGGCGACCAGTTCGTCCAGCCCGAGCTCCTTGCACAGCGCGGCGGCCTTGGTCCGCAGCTCGGGCGAGGTCGGCCACTCGCGCCCGAGCAGGAGGTTGTACGCGAAGCTGCCGGACAGGACGTGGTTCTCGTGGAACTGCGGCGCGGCGGTGATGCGCTTGCGCCAGCCCGAGGAGCCGAACGTCGCGCGGTCCAACGCGTGCAGCAGCATCACCCCGCCCTGCGGCGTCCTCATGCCCGTGAGCAGCGACACCAGCGTCGACTTGCCACCGCCCGATGGGCCCTCCAGCAGGATGCGGTCGCCCTGCGCTATCTGGAACGAGCAGTTCTCGAGCACCGGCCGGGTGCGCGCGTCGTGCCGGAAGGTCACGCCCCGCGCCTCGATGAGGTTTCCGCCGGCGGCGTCGGTGGGCTTGCCTCCCTCCATTTCGAGAGGGACTTTCGATTCGAGCTCGGGGCGGCCCACCGCGAGCAACAAGTCGCGGATCTGCTCGAACGACACCGCCGCCTGGGAGACCTGCTGGAAGAAGACGGAGACCTCGTCGAAGGCTCGCAGCGCGAGCAAGATGCCGCCCACGGCCACCGCCAGCGCGCTGGCATTGGCCGTACCGCTGCTGAACGTCGGCAGCAAGGTCAGCAGGGCGAGCACCAACCAGCCGTCGCGCAGGAGCGCGGTCAGCTGCATGGTCCGGCGGTCCATGACCTTCGAGATCTCGGAGTAGGAGCTCAAGCGGACGTCTTCGCCATCATGCCAGCGCTCAAGTGGGAGCTGCGCCAGCCGCGTTCGATGACCGAGCATGCGCTCGAGCAGGTCGTGGGTGATCTCGACGCGCGCGCCCGACCACGCCCGCTGGACGCCGTAGTGGCGGCGCGCGAGGACGAACGCGACCACGACCCAGAGGACGAGCACCATCGCCTGGAGCCACCCTCCCGCCCCGAGCACGAGGATGACCCCCGCCAGGACCAGGTCGACGAGCGACAACACCGCGAGCAGGGCGCCGCCGACCGCGAGCTGCTCGACGACCTCGGCCTCGGCGACGCGGCCGAAATGGCGGCCGATGCCGTCGAGCCGCACCTCGTCGGGGGTCAGCTTGAGGGTTCCCGCGAGGAGCTGCTGCTTGAGCAGCGTTCCGAGCCGGATCGAGAACACGCCCTGCCACCACACCTCGAGCATGCGCAGCGGAATCGCGCACGCGATCACGGCGATCCACCCCAGGAACCAGCCGGTCTCGAGGTGGGCCTGGAGCGCGGCGCGACCGAGCAACCAGAACGAGGCGGCCAGCACCAGCGAGAGGAGCGTGTGGCTCACGAGGATGCCGGCGACGAGCGACGGGATGTCGCCGAGCAGCGTCCGCCGGCTCGCGGTGCGCCTGGGGCGCATGATCCAGCCGGTGCGCAGCTGCGCCTGGCCGAGCCGCTGCAGCAGCATCTGGGAGCGGGCGTGCTCGCGCGCACGGGGCGACATCTCCACGCCGCCGAGCAGCTGGTCCACCTCGGCGACGGTGGCTTCCTGCTCTTCGCGCAGGAGCGCGAGCGCGCTCTTCGTCGGGACCGAAACCGCCGTGGCGTCGCGCGCGAGCAGGCGCAGCTTCCCGCGCCGCGTCCCCAGCAGCACCAGATAGGACGGGACGCCGTCTCGCCGGACCTGGAGGATGCAGGGCGCGGCGCGTTCGAGGACGTCGGGCAGCTCGCTGTAGAGCGGCGTGATTGGCTCGAGCTCCACGCCGAGTCGATCTCCGAGCGCGAACATCCAGACCCGGCTCGGCTCGACGGCCGCCGCGGGCGGAGCGATCTCACCCGCGGCCCTGCCATAGCCTTGCCTCTGCGCCAGTTGCTCCAGCGCGTCGGGCAGTCGCTCGACCGGCCACAACAGGTCGGAGTTCGAGCGCGTCATCCCACCAGCTCCAAGCCGCCCGCGGCGGGCTCCGCGACCGGCGTCTCCACGGGCTTCGGCGCCGGCCTCTCCACCAGTTGGCCGCCCGAAAGCCACCAATGGCGCCAGTGCCCACCGCCCCAGAGCAGCGTGCGATTCTCCTGGTCGGCGCGAAGGAGCACGGAGTACCGCGACTCCTTGTTCGCGAGCAGCACCTTCGGCGGCCCGTTCTCGAGGATCCGACCGTTCTCGACCACGAGCACGCGATCGAACTCCTGGGTGTGCTCGACGTCGTGGGTGACACAGAGGAGCGTGATGCCCGCCCAGAGCCGCCGGGACTCAGCGAGGAGCCGCGCGCGCCGGTCGCGATCGAGACCGCGAAAGGGCTCGTCGAGGATGGCCAGGCGCACGCCGGAGCGAAGCATCGCGCGCGCCAGGCGCACGCGCTGACCCTGGCCTCCCGAGACCAGCCCTCCGCCTTCGCCCAACGACGTCTGCAGCCCGTCTGGAAGCGCCTCGAGGATGTCGAGCATCTCGGCGCCCTTGAGCGCCCCAGACAGTGCCCAGCCGTGCGCGCCATCGTTGCCATACCGGAGGTTGTCGATGAGGCTCTGGTTCCAGAGACTGATCGCCGGATCCACCCAGGCCGTGGTGCGCCGCAGCCGCTCGACAGCGGCCTGATCGAGCACCTGCCCGTCGACCTTGATCTCGCCACGCGCCGGCCGGAGCCAGCCGAGCAAGAGGCCGACCAGCGTCGACTTGCCTGCTCCAGAGACACCGACCACGGCCACGTGCTCGCCGGGGGCGATGTTCAAGGAAACCTTGTCGAGGATGGTGTGACCGCCGCCTTTCACGCGGACCTTCTCCATCACGATCGAAACGCCGCTCGCGGCGTCCGCGGGCGCGACAGGCTCCTGCACTGGTGCCTCGGGCCGGGCTGGCGTCTCCTTGATGTCGCCGATGATGTCGAGGAGCCGGCGAACCCGGTTCATCGCATTCGGGAACGCGCGGCTCAGCACCATCAGCCGCTGGCCGAGGATGGGGAACCGCAGCGCCCAATAGACGACCAACAACACCAGCGATGCCCGCTCGGTGCCCGCGAGGTACGAATAGACAAGCAGCATGACGAGGCCGTAGCTCCCCAGCATCAGCCCGCCTTCGAACCCGACCGACAGCGTCTGGATCCAATAGCGCGCCTTGGTCCAGCTGACGAGCAAGGTCTCCTGCGCGCGGCGCAGCGACCGCTCGGCGCCGTGGATCCGGATGGGCGTGAGCCCGACGAGCGCGTTCAGGGTGAATCCACTGAGCGCGCCTGAGTGCATCTGCACGCGCAGGTCGGGCTCGAAAAGCAGCTTCTGCGCGACCAGGGGCACGATCAGCGTGACCGCCGCGAGCGCGAGCACGATGTGCCATGCATACGGTGCGGCCCAGATGAGCGCGGCGGTGATGCTCGCGACCTCGAGCGACAGGATGACGGCCTGCGCGAGCAGCTGCGGCAGCGACCGCATCGCCTGGATGTTGTGCGTGCGAGACGCCATGTCGGAGGCGAGCCGGCTCTGGAAATAGCGGTCCTCCATCTCGGGGAGCTTCTCGAAATACGCCTTCCGCAGCCGCACCTCGAGCCGGCGGCCGATGCCGAGCAATCCCAATGAAATGGGGATCTGGATGACCATGAAGCAGAGCGCGACGCCCGCGAGAACGGCCATGCCCGTCGCGCGTTGCGCGAACGTGCCGAGGTCGCGCCCCAGGTCGAGCACGCCCCGGAGCATCAGCGCTTGCAGGATCCGCCCGAAGGTGGCGAACACCAGTCCCACCGCAATCAGGCCCGGAACGACCCACGAATCTTCGCCTCGCAGGCGGAGCAGCGTTCGCGCCGGGCTCACCTGTTTGGCGACGAGCTCCGTCGCCAGGCTGCTCGCGAGCACGGCTTTCGGCGCGTCTTCGCCCGCGCTCGAAGCCTCGCGCCAACCGCGAACCCGCATCAGCACCGCGCCGGTTATCGACACCTCGCCCTCCACCTCGGGGTTGGGGCGAGCGGACCAATAGGCAGCGGGAATGGGCACTTCGCCGGAAGCGTCCTTCGCAATCATGGATTGCAGCAGACCCGCCGCCGTCCGACCTCGACGGACAGCGCCCGCGCGGATCATCGCTTCGGACGCCCGGCACGCGGCGTCGAGCCTGGCGATCGACAGATACCCGGGGTCCTCGAGCGCCCGGGCAACCAGCTCCCGCGCCTGCGTCGCACCCAGGTCCAGCAGGCGGCGCTCGAACGTCGCGACCGCCTCCTCGGACCCGGCCCATTCGCGCCAGCCGGCCGCCGGAACGGACGTGGTGTGCTGGTACAGGTGGCTCTGCAGCGTCGAAATCCGGGTCCAGTGACGGCCCGCCGCCGGGTCCATGACCTGGATGAATGGGCCGACGCGCTTCCACAGCACGACGAAGTGCGGCCGTCCTCCCGCGCTGAGCGTGACGATGATGGCGGGGAGCGCCTTGGCTTCAGGGACCACCACGTGATCGAGCGGAAGCATCACCTCCTCGGAGTCGAGCCCGAGTTGGTTCGCGACTTCATCCAAGGTGACGATCGAGGTGCCGTCGACGTCCGTCTGACACACTTCGCGAAGGACGCGATAGTTGAGCTCGACGCCCATTCCCGCGAACAGGCTCTTGAGCGAAGCGGGACCGCAGTCCGTCGCCGAGATCTGGATCACCTCGGGAATGATCGAGCGCCGGACCCTGGGAGCAGTCATGGTCAGCGGGCCTCGGCTTCGGGCTGAAACACGGTCACGGGCGGTTCTTCAGGCTGCGGATTCCATTCGCCGAGCGCCCGCATCAGCAGCGCGACAGGCGACGCCCGCGCGACCTCGACCTCCACCACCAGGGTCATGCCGTGGCGGAGCTGGATGCGCGGATCGTCCGGCGGGGCGAACTTGAGCTCGACGCGCACCGTACCGGGGATGGCCTCGGGCGTGGCGGTCTGGCCGGGCTCGGTCCCGACGGCCGTCACCCTGGCGGGGACCGTCCCGTAGATGGTGTTCGGGTAGCCGTCGAGCTTGAGGCGCGCCGTCTGGCCGGGCTGAATCAATCCGACGACCTCCTTCGGGAAACGGGCGCGCACCCGCACCTCGGCATTGCTCGCGACGATGGTTCCGACCCGCTGCCCATCGGCGATGAATGCTCCCGAGCCGAGCTCCGCCACGTCGACCAGGTGGCCCGTGGCCGGCGCCCGATACAGCTTCCGCTCAATCTGGTACTCAAGACGGTCGATGGCGCCCCGGAGCTCCCGGATCCGCCCCTCGGCGCCCAGCTCCTCGCGCTCGAGTCCGAGCAGCTGCGCGGCGAGGGCTTGACGGCGCACGTTCTGCTCGCGCTGCAGTCGGGTGAGCGCCAGGCCCTGCGCCGTCTGCGCGAAGCTGAGCGCGTCGACATCGGTCTTGCGTTCGAGCTTCTCCATCTCCGAGACCGCGCCCGTCGGGCTCTTGATGGCCAGCTCCGCGCGTTCCACCGCGAGCCGGTGCCTGGGCACGAGCTCCTGCGCCCTCCCCAGCACTTCCTTGACCGCGACCTCGTCCACCCGTGCCGTCAAAGCCGCCTCTTCGCGCTTGTTGGTGATCTGCTGGCGGATGATGGCGAGTTCCTTCTCGGTCGCGGCGAGCGTCGCCTTGCTCCTCTCGAGTTCGAGGCGCTCGGCCCGTGCGTCGAACTCGATGAGAGGGTCGCCTTCCTTGACCTGCTGGTCGAGTTTGAGCATCGAGAGCACGACCCTGCCCGCGCTGGGCGGCTCAATGCGATGGACGGCGTTGTGTGGCTCGATCCGAGCCTGTGAGCTGGCCTTGACGAGCGGGACCTTGGCGAACAGCGACCAGGCGATGAGCCCGCCAGCGCACAACACCATCAGAGCGACGAACACGAGGCGCGTGTCCGACTCGTAGCTCAGGGAACGAAGGGTCCGCTCGAAGGGATATGCCATGGTCCGCGAACCAAAGTCGCCTTAATGGTCGCGCCGTGTCAACACCTCGGCCACTGCTTTGTGATTCACGTTCCCCTTGGCTGAATATGTGCACATCGATGCGACGCGGGACTTCGCCCGCATCGCCGCAATGCGCCACACGTCTGAAGAAACTACTGTTCCTTGGTTCGATTTGACATCCAGTTTCGAGTACACGTAGCGTGTGACTAGAAAGGAGGCACGACATGAAGATCAAGCTCCACGTTCGCGGCGGCCCCAAGGCGCGCGCGTAGTCAGTCGTTTTGACGCCTGCTGTCGAAGCTGGGCGTCCCTCGTTTTCGATACCAGAGGAGGGGTTGATGGGGAGCTTCCATCAGCCCCTTCTCTCATTTCTGGCAACGTCTTGACCTTGCAGGTGCTCGTTCCCGCCAGGTTGCTCCAGAACCTCCCAGGTGCTTGAACCGAATATACCAGGGCGCGCCTGAGTGGCTGTTGTAGCAGTCTCGGGGCTTCCCAAAGTGGGGCGGCACCTCAATCCCAACTCCGCAAGTTGGGCAGGCTCGCCCGCCATTTTCTCCCTGCTCCGCCGTGTGCCGCGGCAGCATTGATGAGCAAATCGGCCTGCTTGAGCTGACTTGGCACCATCATCCTCCGACCTGCTGAGTCAGCCACCCTCGGCACGGAGGTTTTGAAGGGTTCAGGCAGCAGCGGCCACTGCTGCCTGGGCCTGGGGGTCCGCTCGCCGAAGCCTGGTGCGGGCGCGGTCTGGAGTGAAACGCCAGCGGACGCGGGCGCCCTCCTTGTTGCGCGTTCGCGCCCACCGGGCCACCTCCCGTTTCCACAGCGCCTCCTTGACCGCGACCTCGTCCACCCCTGCCGTCAAAGCCGCCTCTTCGCGCTCGTTGGCGCTCTGCTGGCGGATGACGGCGAGCTCCTTCTCGGTCGCGGCGAGCGTCGCCTTGCTCCTCTCGAGCGCGAGGCGCTCGGCCTGTGCGTCGAACTCGATGAGAAGGTCGCCCTCCTTGACCTCCTGGTCGAGGTTGGGCAGCGAGAGCACGACCCTTCCGCGCTGGGCGGCTCGATGCGATGGACGGCGTTGTGTGGCTCGATCCGGGCCTGTGAGCTGACCTCGACGAGCGGGACCTTGGCGAACAGCGACCAGGTCATGAGCCCGCCGGCGCACACCACCATCAGAGCGACAAACACGAGGCGAGTGTCCGACTCGTAGTTCAGGGAACGAAGGGTCCGCTCGAAGGGATATGCCGGGGTCCGCGAACCAAAGTCGCCTTGATGGTCGCGCCCTGTCAACACCTCGGCCACTGCTTTTGATTCAGGCTCCCATTGGCTGAATACGTGCACATCGATGCGACGCGGGGCTTCGCCCGCATCGCCGCAATGCGCCACACATCTGAAGGAACTATTGTTCCTTGGTTCGATTTGACATCCAGTTTCGAGTACACGTAGCGTTCAACTTGAAAGGAGGCACGACATGAAGATCAAGCTCCACGTCCGCGGCGGCCCGAAGGCGCGCTAGTAGTCAGTCGTTTGACGCCAGCTGTCGCATCTGGGCGTCCCTCGTTTCCGATTACCAGAGGGGGGTTGATGGGGATCTTCCATCAGCCCCTCCTCTCATTTCTGGCAACGTCTTGACCTTGCAGGTGCTCGTTCCCGCCAGGTTGCTCCAGAACCTCTCAGGTGCTTGAACCGAATATTCCAGGGCGCTTCTGGGTGGCTGTTGTAGCAGTCTCGGGGCTTCCCAAAGCGGGGTGGCACCTCAATCCCAACTCCGCAAGTCGGGCAGGTCCGCCCGCCATTTTGTCCCTGCTCCGCCGTGTGCCGCGGCAGCATTGATGAGCAAATCGGCCTGCTTGAGCTGACTTGGCACCATCATCCGCTGACCTGCTGAGTCAGCCACCCTCGGCGAGTACCTCGGCACAGAGATTTTGAAGGGTTCAGGCAGCAGCGGACGCGGGCTACCTCCCGTTTCAAGGTGGCCTTGGTGCCAATTCGCCTGTCCAGGCCTTGGCGGGTGAGCACGCTGATTTCAATCTCCACCGTGTTCAGCGTCGTAACGGCGGGCTTGCCAGGCATGGCCGGCGGGGGCGTGCGCGCTTCTCCAATCAACTGGTTGGGAGCCTCATCGAAACAGACCACCTGCTGCCAAGGCTTGAGCCTGAGGCTTCTTCTTGCGTTGGCACCAGCCTCCGTAGGCACACGCCAACTTCGTAGGTGGCGTGTAAACGAGGGCGGGCCCCTCGCCCGTTTCCAGGCGCACGACGCGCGGGGTCGCCGAGCCTGTTCCCAGAAACACCAGCAGCAACACCATGCCCCGGTGCCGCGTCATGCGCCCCTCCGCGCCATTGCTTCCGAAATCCATGGAGTAGCAGCGCGGATTGACCGCTCCGCGGCCCCCGCCGCGCGGGTCCCCAGCTTTATCTCCGGGAAGGCAAGGACCCAACACCACGAGTACGGCCGGGCTGCTCAGGCCCCAGGCGCGGCAAGGTCCTCTGTTCCTCATGCCACCAGGGAGGAAAGGACTCCCGGTCCGGCACAGAGGTCCACTTCCGGAAGGGCCCTGTACCCGCCCCGCGCTCTGAAGCCCGACGGAGGCAACATCCTGGTCGCCTGGTCGCTTCGAAGTTCTTGCGGTGACGCGACGCTCCCGATATACGGGCCCTCACTTCACGGCCAGGTAGCTCACCTGGTTAGAGCGGCGGTCTCATAATCCGCAGGTAGTCGGTTCAAGTCCGACCCTGGCCACTGCCCCGGAGTCACTTTCTGAGTGATTCCGGGGCTTTTCTTTTTTCGTGGCACTGGGACTCCCCAAGGGGCCAGCCCCACGCCGGAGCGGCTCAGGCTCGTAACCCGTGGACCCCCGCCGCACGACGACCGTGCGCGTCGCCGGGTAGGTTGAACGCGTGGCAGTTGTGGCAGGGGACCTCCTGCGTCGCGAGCCACGCCTGGACCTCGCCACCCCCGGCGTAGGCATCAATCGCCGCCAGCAGTGCCGCCCCGTCACCGGAGTCGTTCGACGACAGCAGGAGGCTCTGCGCAAGCCCCGCCCGGTTCGTCGCGATACCCTCCGTGAACGTCGGGGAGTCCTGGTACCGCATTCGAGCCACGGAAGTCGAAGAAGCGCGGATACACACCGTGTAGCTCGTGGCCGTCCCCGTGAAGGTCTCCACGGAGATGAACAGCGGCAGGCCCGACAGGCCCCATACAACCAGACACGCAACCAACAGCAACAGGTTGCAAAGCCTCATCAGTCCGCTCCAGGCGGTTGACGCAGGGAATAAACAAGAACGCGACCATCCGGCCACGAGACATGCCAATCCCGTCACACCCGCGCGAGCACCGAGTCGCTGTCGGATTGATACACCCTCGGAAAGCAGCGCCGGCCCGAACCCAGGGCCGACGCCTCACGACCTTCAGCTCAGGAGTCGTAACCCGTGTAGCCCTGCAGCACGACGACCTTGCGACTGGCCGGGTAGTACAGCACGGCATACTGGTAGAACTCGTGGCAGTTGTGGCAGGGCACTTCCTGCGTGGCAATCCATGCCTGGATTTCCCCACCGCCCGCGTAGGCATCAATGGCCGCCAGCACCGCGAGGCCATTGCCGTAGTAGTTCGAGCTCAGGAAGATGCTCTGGGACAGGCCCGCGCGGTTGGTGAAGATGCCGTCCTCGGGGAACGGAAGGCCCTGGTTCAGGTCCGCCACCTTGGCCAGCACCGCCTGGATGGTCACCGGAGTCGCGGGGCACTGCGGGGTGATGTAGGCATTGATGGTGTCCAGATAATGCCAGGCACCACTGTTGGAGCCGGCATTCCAAGCCACCCGCGCCGGCTCCAGCGACGACGCGTTGATGGCCGTCAACGACAGCGGCACCGCGGGACATACCTTCGCCAGCGACGCGGCGGACTCGTCCGCCTGCACCAGCGACACGGACTCCCGAACTCCCTCGGCGCCAGCGGAGAACGAAAAGACAGCGGCAGCGGCGACGCACACACGACGAATGTTCATCAGTTCGCTCCAGGTGAGAAGTCCGCGAATTACCACACTAATTTGAGAAAACGGATAACAAAGGTGTCACTTCCACCCCGCGTGGTCCGGGCCGTTTTGTTGACGAGTCCCCGGAGCGCCCTCCTAATGCCAGGACAGGTCGGTAGCGGCCTGTAGCAGCCACGCCAGGAGGAACCCCCGATGCAAGATGGAAACGCCAGCCCCCTGAGCCCCGAGCTTCCCGTGTCCCCGGCCGCAGCCGAGGTCTCCGTGGACGCACGTGGGCCCGAGGCCGACATCGTCTCCACCCACGTCCTGGTGCCGGAGGAGCAGGTCCAGAAGCTGCGCGAGCTGGCGCGGCGGACCCGCATCCACCAGAGCGAGTACCTCCGCGAGGCGGTGGAGGACCTGCTCGGCAAGTACGGCCGAGGCCCCGCGAAGGAAGAAGGCCAGTCGTGACGCGTCGGGCCTTCATGCAGCACGGAATGCCGCCCCGCACGCGCGAGCACCTGTCGCCCGCGCGGCTCCATGACGCGGAGACGGCGCGTGGCCCGCGCGCTCGTCCGGCCTCCGAGCGCCCCACCTCCATCCGCGACGCCATCATTCGCTGGTTGGACCAGGAGTTGTAGGACCGACACACCCGGCCCCTGTCTGGAGGCTGGCGACACGCGCGGGCTAGGCTGGCGGCATCCTTTCGCAGGAGCCCCGCACCCCATGCGCTCTCTCATCCTGACCGCCACCCTCGCCGTCGCCGCCTCCGGCTGTTCCACCACCGGTGGCTTCCAGAAGCTCTACCCCGGCATGACGGCGCGGGAAGTCGTAGATGCCATGGGCGAAGGTCCCACCCGGGCCCAGGAGTTCCCCGACAAGTCCACCGCCTGGTACTACGGCGAGGACCGCTGCGTGCTGATGCGCGACGACAAGCTCGTCTCCAAGGCGACGTCGAAGGAGCGCGTCGCGGTGGACACCCCCGTCGTCTCCATCCGGGACACCGCCAAGGCCTGGTGCGCGCCGGACGGCTACGCCGACGAGGGCCGCAGCGAGCACCAGGTCGACACGCCCTTCGGCACCATCAAGCGGAACATCGACCCGTCGGCGCCCTGAACAAGTCCAGGGCGCACTCCCGCGAGGACCTCGCGGGGCTCACGTCGTGGGAGCCGCGGCTTCGCCTTCCTTCTCCAGCTTGCCCGCGATGTCCTTGAAGGACAGGTGGCCCAGCGACATGAGGAGGATGCCGAAGCCCACCGTCTGCGCCGTCTGCGCGAACCACATCACGTTCGCGTAGGCCAGCCCGCTGGCATTCACCACGGAGGCGGGAAGGAAGAGACTCAGGCCCACCTTGCAGGCCGCCTGGAACGTCCCGACCATGCCCGGCGCCGCCGGAATCATCACTCCCACCACCAGCACGCACAGCACCACGTAGGCCTGGAAGAGCGACAGCTCCAAGGGCTGACACGCGGTGCCGGCCGCCACGCCCGAACAGTCGAAGGCGTTCGCCAGCAGCATCATCCCGAAGCCGTTCAGGCCCCAGTAGCCCAACGTGAAGAGGAAGAAGTAGACCACCTGCTTCGCGTCCGGCAGCTGCCGCATGGCGCCCACGAAGGTGTCGACGATGTCCGCCACCTTGTCGGCCAGGCCCGGAGCGAGGCGGCCCACCGTCGCGCGCACCAGGCGCACGGTGCGCTCCTGCTGCCACAGCCCGACGAGGAGGAAGAGCAGCCCCCCGCCGAACACGGCGAACATCAGCCACGAGCCCAGCTTGACGTAGCGGACCTCGGGCGTCTCGTTCGGGACGAAGAAGAGCAGCACGCGCATCGACGAGGCGACGAAGAGGCCGTCGACGATTCGCTCCAGCACCACGGACGTCATCGCCGCGCTGCGGCGGATGGAGCTGCGCTGGGCGATGAGGAAGGGCCGGGCGAACTCCCCCAGGCGGAACGGCAGCACCAGCAGCATCATGAAGCCGATGCCGGACGCCTCGTTCAGCTTGCGGAAGGGGATGCGCTCCATGCCCGACAGCAGGCTCCCCCATCGCAGCGTGCGGAACACGTGGATGGCGAGGAGGCAACCGAAGTACGGCACCAACCAGACGTAGTTGGCCGACTTCAGGCTGGCGAGTTGGGTGCCCCAATCGGTGTCCCGAAAGGCCCACCACAGGAAGAGGACGGTGACCAGCAGACTGGCTGTGAGCTTGACGGCGCGTTTCACGGCGGCCGGGTATACCGTCAGTCCTGGCCGGACTCCAGCGACTCTCCCACCAGAAGGCGAGACGGGTTGCCCCGGAGGAGGCGGCCGAATGCCTCCTCCCCTGCCCTGCCCTTGAGTTCCTCCAGTGCCCGACCGAGCCAATCCCGGGCCCCGACGGGGCCGTGGAGGTCCGTGGCGGCCACGGAATAGAGGCCGTCGTCCAGGAAGGCCCGGGCCAGCTTCTTCGCCGTCGCGCCATAGCGGCCGATGAGCGCGCCCACGTCGAGTTGGAGGTGGGCGCCCGAACGAACGGCGTCGGCCGCGCGCCCCTTGCGCTCGAACTCCCGGCACCGCTCGGGATGGGCGATGAGCGGCACCACCCCCTTCGTGCGGATGCGGAAGAGGATGTCCAGGAGCGCCGGGACGGGCGCGGTGTAGGGCAGCTCCACCAGCGTCACACGGCCCGTCCCCAGCATGCGCGCCGAGGGCGTTCCCAGGCCGCGCAAGAAGGCGTCATCCAGGATGTTCTCCGCGTTGCGGCCGAGCACCAGCGGGATTCGCTCCCGCGCCAGGGCCGCCGTCAGCTCGGCGAGCCGGGCCTCCACGACGTCGACGGGCGCGTACTCGGGGCGGGCGTGGGGGCTCGGCGCCACGGTGGAGAAGCCCAGGTCGACCAGGACGCGCGCCATCTCCAGCGCATCCTCCAGCGTGCGCGCGCCATCATCCACGGCCGGCAGCAGGTGACAGTGCAGGTCGACGAAGCCGCTCACGCATCCTCGCCCTGGCGGTCGGGGTGGCTGCCGGATGGCAGCTCATCCTCCGACTGCTCGGCCTGGCGATCGGGCATGCGGTACTCCTCCCCCAACCACCGGCCCAGGTCCACGGCGCGGCAACGCCGGGAACAGAACGGAAAGGCTGGGTTCTCCGACCGCGGAGGGGAGGGCTTCTTACAGATGGGACAGGGGGCAGTGCTCATGATGGACCTGTCCTTAGATAAGCCTTGACGCTCTCGCGAGCCAGGACGTTTCGTGCCCGCTCGTTCGAGAGGGAGGTCCGCGCCATGAAGGTCATGCGAATCACCGAACCCGGTGGCCCCGAAGTGCTCGCGGAGGAGGAGCGCCCCGAGCCCACGCCCGGCCCCGGCGAGCTGCGGGTGCGCGTCCGGGCCACCGCCCTGAACCGCGCGGACCTGCTCCAGATTCGCGGGCTCTACCCCGCCCCGCCGGACGTGCCCCCTGACGTGCCCGGCCTCGAGTACGCGGGCGAGGTGGAGGCCGTGGGTCCTCGCATGCGCCGCTTCAAGGTGGGCGACCGGGTGATGGGACTGGTGGGAGGCGGCGCCTGGGCGCAGCAACTGCTCACGTACGAGCGCGAGGCCCTGCCGATGCCAGAGGGGATGGACTTCGCGGACGCGGCGGCGCTGCCCGAGGCCTACCTCACCGCGTACGACGCGCTGGTGCTCCAGGGAGGCTTGAAGCCCGGCGAGACGGTGCTCGTACACGCGGTGGCCAGCGGCGTGGGTTCCGCGGCGGCGCTGCTGTGCCAGGCCATGGGTGCGCGCGTGGTGGGCACGGGACGCAACGCGGCCAAGCTGGCGCGAGCCTCCGAGTGGGGCGTGGCGCGCACGGTGCTGTGCGAATCCTCGCCCCCCAGCTTCGCGGACGCCGTGCGCGAGGAGACCGGAGGCCGGGGCGCGGACCTGTGCCTGGACCTGGTGGGAGGAGACTACGTCCCGGAGTCGCTCCAGGCCCTGGCCCCTCGGGGGCGGATGATGCTGGTGGGGCTGGTGGCCGGGATGCACACGGACCTGAACCTGGGGCTGCTGTTGACCAAACGTCTCACCATGACGGGCACGGTGCTGCGCAGTCGCCCCATGGAGGAGAAGATGGCCCTGGCGCAGAGCGCGGAGCGCCACCTGCTTCCCCTGTTCCGCTCCGGCGCGTTGCGAGCCGTGGTGGACGCGGTGCTGCCCAAGGCGGAGCTGCGTCAGGGATTGGAGCGCATGGCGCGCAACGACTCGGTGGGCAAGCTGGTCGTGCGCTGGGAGTGACGGGCCAGCGCGGGACGGCCGGGTTGTCCTGGCCGCCCCGCTCCTGGAAGGTCGTGGCGCTCAGGTCAGGGAGGCCCGAGGCGGCCCACGCGGATTCGCCCGTCCGCCGTGGCATAGAACCGCCCGCCACCGACGGAGTCCCACAGGGTCCCGCCGCTGTAGGGATTGTTGTTGTCGACGGCGATGGTGAGCGGCTGGGTCCCCGTGCCAAAGGCAACCGTATAGGTGCTCAGGGCCGGCATGGACACCCCCGCGAAGGTGGCCCGGTACCAGGTGTAGGCCGCGCCGAAGGGGCTGCACTGGACTCCCGTGTTGAAGACAGACGTAGCGACTCCCGCCACGGCGCCGGCGAAGCCATTGCCCACGCGAATGTGCGCGGCCGTCGGCGCCGCCCCCGCGGCGAAACAGCCCTCCGCGAAGTTCGTCTGCACGTCGATGGGGAAGTAGAACGATTGGGCCACCTGGGCCGTCACCGACACGTTGTGGGTGTGCGTCGCGGGCACGGAGCGGTCCACGTTGGCGTTCGTATGCCAGCCGTAGAGGAGGGCGGCGCCCGCGGCGTCCGGATAGGTGATGTTGAGCGTGGAGGTCGTCACGCCGTTGCACCAGGGATAGTGCATCGTCGAGTTGACGTCATAGAGCGTAAGGGCGCGCCAGTTGTTGTCCTCGAAGCAGGGACTGGGGTTCCGCGTGTGCTCATGACGGAAACCCAGGATGTGCCCCAGCTCGTGGATGAGCACCGTGGCCGTCGTCACGTTGGGCGAACTGGGCGGCGCGGGGTCCAGTCCGGCGATGTTGATGACCAGCGTGCGCGCCACACAGCCACCTCCGGAGGGGAAGAAGGCACACGCGCCGCTGCCCGTCCAAGGCTGCACGGAGAACGTCACCGCGAGGTTGGCATTGGTGCAGTTCGCATCCTGGCTCGCGTCATAGATGAACTGGACGTCCGCGACGAACCGCCAGGTCGCCGCCGCGTTCGCCATCTCATTGACCATGCGCGCCTTGTTCGTGCCAAACGCATTGCTCACGCAGTAGCGCAGGTTGAAACGTGAAGCCCAGGGCCAGATGTCGTCCAACCCACCCACCGTGTTGACGATGAGCGGTGACGTCCGAGTCCCCAGCGGCTCCGGGGCTCCTCGCTCCCCCGAGTCCTCCGCCTTCACATACCGGTCATAACGCTCACGGAGCGCCTCCAGCGACACACCCAGGTCCCACTCGACGATGTAGTGCTCCTTGCCATCCACCACCTGCCGGGCGCTGCGCTGGTACTCCTCCCATGACACCACGCCTCGCGCGGACTCCCCCGCCGGCGGTGAGGCCGACGGTCCTCCGGCGTCCCCCGTCGCCGACCCACACGACCACAGCAACGGAATGACCAACAGCCCCCACCCCATGAACCTCGGCGCTGCACCTCGGACTGGCGTCATGATTGCTCCTCTTTGGAATTGCGTGTCTGGGTACGGCCATATGCAGACTCGCACCTGACAACCACTCGCGGTCAATCGTGGAACGCCTCTATTCCCTCACGTCTTGGATTGTCAGTTCCGTTGGCGTGGCCTTTTGGCGTGACCGATGGAATCCCGTGACACATCAACGCGCTGCATCAGTAACGGAGGCGTCACGCCCCCCGCCCACGAGACTCCACGCACGGTGCTTGACGGCGTCACGCGCGGCGACTTATCTGAAGACTGAATCAACCCTCAACTCACGGATTCGCCGCACACGTGCGGCCCGGGAAGGCAACGCGCGACATGGGACACCTTCGGCATGGCATGGTCATCGGCTTGGCGCTGCTCGCGGGATGTGGAGGCCTGGAGAGCACGGAGGCAGGAGTGCAGCGCCCCGAGGACACCGGCACCGTCGAGGCCGCCGTCTACGAGTCACCTGACAGTCTGGCGGGGCTGGTGGGCACCTACTCCCGCACGTGGCCCCTCGCGGCGCCGGAGGAACTGCTCACGATGACGCTGACCGGCACTGAGTACGCCGACCGCGTGGAGGGCAGCTACGTGCGCACGGTGAGCCGCACCTGCCCCGTGCTGGGCTGCAACACGGAGACCGCCAGCTTCTACGCGCTCCCCAACAACCCCGCCATCGGCTCGTTCATCGCCTTCAGGGACCTGGCTGGGGAGACGCGTGACGTCTATTCCATCAGCCAGATCCAGCGCAGCCTCTTCACGGGGAAGATCACCGGCATCGTCCTCCAGAAGGGCGTCAATGGCTCACAGCCCTTCACGATGACGCGCGTGGGTTTCTGACCCGCCTGGGGCGCCCGGACCTCGGACCCGGGCGCTCCTTCAATCCCAGCCGTACCAATACTTCTTCACGGGGTTGTACGAGTACTTCCAGAAGACGATGGTGTAGCAGGTGATGCCGTAGTCGTCTGGTCCCTTGCGGTAATAGCCGCCATCCGAGAGTCCCTGCCTCACCGCGGGTTCGCTCTCCAGCTCGCACGACGGCGCCTTCGACAGGTGCGCTGGAATCAGCTCCGCCACCGCCTCGGGGTACTGCCCCTTCTCGGCGTGATAGGCGTCCAGCGCCGCGATGAGCGGGGCGAACTCCTCCTCGACTCGATCAAATCGCCAGGACATCCCGCGCACCATGCCCGCGCCCGCGAGCGCGACGCCGCCCAGCAGGTAGGCCAGGGTGACGAAGTTCACCGACCTCCGTGCGGGCAGCACCGCGAGGACCAGCGTCACAAGCAGCAGCAGCCCTCCCCCCAGCGCCAGCAACGGCACGAAGAGGGCCGCGTTGAACGAGAGGTGCCCCAGCGCCGTCATCATCGCCGCGCCCACCAACACCAGGACGGGCACGAGCCAACGTGTCATTCCCTCACCGTAGCAGGCGGGCATGACAAGGTGTCGCGCAGTCGATACCCCACCCCACCTCCCGTCCCGAGGCCTGTTTCCGCCCGGGGCGCACGCGCACGCCCAAGCGCCGCTCACACGACACAGCCCTGCCCTCGCGTTCACATAGGCAAGCAGGCAAGTGTGCTCAAGATTGGCAACGAGAGCTTTCTCCGGAAAGTCCGTCCTCCCCTTCTAGAGCTCTCGTCAACGGCTGGCATCAGTCTCCCCGCGAACAGGGACCCGGTTGCGGTCTCGTCCCTGTCGGACCAGCCCTCATCGAGATTCGCTGAAGCACGGCCCGCACCCTTCGCGGGGGCGATGGGCCGCTCGCGCTTTCCCGAGGCCCCCCTGCCTCACCGAGTACCCCTATGAAGCCAGAACCCTCTTCATCCGCCCGCAGTGCGCCCCATCCCCATGCCCCACTGCCCGGAAGCCTCGGAGCCTTTGGCCCGGGCACTCGCATCCAGCACTACGAGCTGATTCGACAGCTCGGCAGCGGAGGCATGGGGACCGTCTTCCTGGCGCGCGACACCCGGCTCGGCCGCCGCGTCGCCATCAAGCTGCTGCACACGCAGGACGCGCAGTTCGCCCGCCGCTTCATCCTCGAGGCCCGCACCACCGCCCGGTGCAGCCACGAGAACATCGTCATCATCTACGAAGTCGGTGAAGCCAACGGCAGCCCGTACATGGTGCTGGAGTACCTGCAGGGCCAGCCGCTCGACAAGCTCCTCAAGAGCAGCCCGCGCCTGCCGCCCTCGCGCGCCGTGGAGCTGATGTCGCCCGTCCTCCGCGCCCTCTCCTGCGCGCACACGCACAAGATCGTCCACCGGGACCTCAAGCCGGAGAACATCATCGTGACGGACTCCGGCACCATCAAGGTGCTGGACTTCGGCATCGCGAAGGTGCTCCAGGGCGATGAGCACCGCGGCGAGACGGACCCGCGCGCGCTCCTGGAGGGACTGCGACTGCTACCTGTTCCGGGGACCCGGAATGAGTCGCTTCACCTGACGCGCCAGGGCGCGCTGCTCGGAACGCTGGCGTACATGTCCCCCGAGCAGTGGGGCAACGGCATCCCCGTCGACCACCGCACCGACATCTGGGCTGTCGGCATCATGCTGTTCCGGATGCTGGCGGGCCGCCATCCGCTGGAGCCCCTGCGGGGTCCCCAGTTGATGGTCACCGCGCTGCTCAACGAGCCCATGCCGACCCTCCGGGCCGTGGTTCCGGATGTCCCCGTGGAGCTCGCCTCCGTCGTCGACCGGTGCCTGCTCAAGCACAAGGAGCAGCGCTTCCCGGATGCACTCGCGGTGCTGCGGGCCCTGGAGCCATTCCTCCCCGGTCGGTTCGTCCACGAGGCGGGGCTCGACGAGAGTCCCTATGCGGGCCTCGGCTCGTTCCAGGAGGCGGACTCGGCGCGGTTCTTCGGCCGCGCACGGGAGACCGCCGCGCTCGTCAACCGGCTCCAGGACCAGCCCCTGCTCGCGGTCGTCGGCCCATCGGGTGCGGGCAAGTCGTCCTTCGTTCGCGCGGGACTGGTGCCGGTGCTCAAGCGGACCGGCATCCCCTGGGAGTCGCTCATCATCCGCCCGGGGAGAGATCCGCTCGGGGCGCTGGCCAGCATGGTGGCTCCGCTCGTCACGTCGTCGCCCACGCTGGAGGAAGACCTCCGGAAGCAGCAGCAGATCACCGCGCACCTGCGACTGGAGCCAGGCTACGTGGGAGCCGTCCTGCGAGCCCGCGCCCGACGCGAGCGCCGGCGCATCGTGTTGTTCATCGACCAGTTCGAGGAGCTCTACACGCTGGTGCCCGATGCGCGGGAGCGTCGCGCCTTCACGGCCTGCCTGTCTGGAATCGCCGACGACGCCACCTCTCCCATCCGCGTCGTCCTCTCGTTGCGCTCCGACTTCCTGGACCGGGTATCGGAGGACGAGCGCTTCATGGCGGAGCTGTCTCCAGGGTTGTTCTTCCTGGCGGCGCCCCAGAAGGACGGCCTGCGTGACGCACTCGTGCAGCCCGCGGAGATGGCGGGCTATCGCTTCGAGTCCCCTGAGATGGTGACCGAGATGCTCCAGCACCTGGAGACGACACCCGGCGCCCTGCCCTTGCTCCAGTTCGCGGCCACCCGGCTGTGGGAGGCGAGAGACCCGTCGCGCCGGATGTTGACGGAGAGCGCCTTCCAGCAGCTCGGCGGAATCGCGGGGGCGCTGGCCACGCATGCGGACAGCGTGCTCGCGGGCATGTCATCGCAGGAGCGGGCCCTGGCCCGGGCAATCTTCCTGCGGCTCGTCACGTCCGAGCGCACGCGCGCGATTGTCTCGTTGGAGGAGCTGCGAGAGCTGACCCTGGACGCGGAGGAGCTTCAGCGGCTCATCGACAGCCTGGTCCAGGCGCGACTGCTCGTCATCCAGACGGGGAACAAGGCCACGGGCGCGTCGGTGGAGCTGGTCCACGAGTCACTCATCTCCGGCTGGCCCACGCTGCGCAGGTGGCTCGAGGAGGGCCAGGAGGACTCGGCGTTCCTGGAGCAACTGCGAAACGCGGCCCGACAATGGCAGGCAAAGGCTCGGGACAGCGGACTGCTCTGGCGCGGCGAGATGGCGGACGAGGCTCGGAGATTCCAGCGGCGAAATCGGGGAGAGCTGCCGCTGTTGCAGCGGGCGTTCCTGGACGCGGTGTTGGCGCAGGCGACTCGGATGGCTCGCCTCAAACGCGGGTTCGTCGTTGGCGCGGCGACGTTGGTGACGCTGTTGTTCGCGGCGGCGGCGGTGGCGCTGGTGTTCATCCGCGAGGCGAAACAGGAGGCGGAGCACCAGGCCATCATCGCGTTGCGCGCGGAGGCCTCGGCTCGAAACGCGGAGTTCCTGGCGAAGCGTTCCGCGGCGGAGGCCGAGGAGCGACTGGCGGAGGTCCAGGCCAAGGAACTGGACCGCCAGGAAGCGGAGCTTCGCGCGCTCGAGGCCAACGCCCAGGTCGAATCGACCAACGACGAGCTGTTGAAGAAGAACGCCGAGCTGGTCAAGGCCGTGCAGCGGGCGCGATGGGCTCAGTACCTCGCGAACCAGGCGCTGCGCGGGGCCGAGCAGAGCGCTCAGCAGGCGCGACTCGCGCGCGCGGAGGCGGAACGACTGCTCCAACGCGAGCAGGAGCGGACGTTGCGCATCCAATCCACGCTCGGAAGTTCCTTCATCGAAACCCTGAGGTAAGGCACCCATGACAGCCATTCAGAGAGGCGGCTCGCGTGGACGCGGGCTGGCCGTGGTGTTGATGTGTCTATGCGCGAGCGCTTCCATGGCGCAGCGTGTGGACAAGCCGTTGGACGTGGGCGGAGACCGCCCCTGGGCCCTGGGCGTGCCCCGGGATGAGCAGCAGGCCGCCCAGGCGCTCTTCTTCGAGGGGAATGAGCGCCTGCGAGAGTCGGTCTTCGTCGAGGCGAGTCGGAACTACCGCCGGGCCTTGCGGCATTGGAACCACCCGGCGATTCACTACAACCTGGCGCTGGCGTTGATGAACCTCGACCAGCCCATCGAGGTCCACAAGCACCTGAAGGCGGCGATGGGCCATGGACCCGAGCCGCTCGATGCCGGCAGATACGAGCACGCCCGCTCCTACAACGCACTGCTCGAGAAGCAGCTTGCGTGGGTGGACGTGCGGTGTGACCAGGAGGGCGCCGTCGTGACGTTGAACGGGCAGGCGCTGTTCACGGCGCCTGGGAGATATCAGGCGCTCATCCGGCCCGGTGTGCACAGCATCGTCGCCTTCAAGGATGGGTATCTGCCGACGGAGAAACGTCAGCCATTGCTGCCCGGCGAGAAGGCCGAGCTGGACCTGGAGCTGTTCACGGAGGACGAGGTCATCCGTTATCGGCGCCGATGGTCGGCGTGGATTCCGTGGACGGTGCTGGGCGTGGGGGTGGTGG
>NZ_JABUMQ010000155.1:0-25174 GCF_013336645.1 Myxococcus sp. CA039A
GCAGTTGGGCCGCGCGAGCCTTCGCCTCCGCCACCTCCGCGCCACGAACCCGACCCGTGGCGTCCGCTTCCTCGCACCGACGCTCCGCCCCCTCCGCCGCCGTCACCGCCCCTCGGAACGACTCCGCCGCGCGGACCTCCTCCAGCTTCTTCGCCCGAGGCGCCGCCGCCGCCAGTGCCTCCGCCGCTCGCGACTCCTTCTCCTCCGCGTCTCGCTGCGCCCCCACCAGCGCCGCTAGGTCCGCGTGCCACGCCGCCGCGCCCTCCGCCTCCCCCAGTTGCGCCTCCACGCTCTTGCGCGCCTCGGCCTCCTCGACGAGCCGCCCCTCCGCCGCTCCGCGCTCCCCGGCCTCCATGAGCGAAATCGCCGCCAGCCCGAGTTCCCGGCGCGCCAGCTCCTCCTGCTCGCCCTTGTTCTTCTCGTGGGCGGCCATGGACAGCCGGCTGTACACCTCCGTGCCGGTCATCCGCTCCAGCAGCTCCGCGCGCTCGCTCGCATCCGCCTTCAAGAAGGCCGCGAACTCCCCCTGCGCCAGCAACGCCGAGCGGCGGAACTGGTCGAACGACAACCCCAGCCGCTCCTGGATGGCCACCAGCACCTCGCCCTTGGTGCGGCCGAACTGCTGTCCCGTGGCCACCTCCGTGAGCGTCATCTCCTGGGGCCGGAAGCGCCCCTCCGCGCGACTGCGCGCCCGCCACACCGACCAGCGGGCCCGGTAGCGCTTCCCATCCTTCCCCTGGAAGTCCACCTCCGCGAAGCCCTCGCCCGCGCCCCGCCGCAGCATGCCGCGCACGTCATACGCGGACAGCCGCGCCTCCTCCTCCTCGTCCGCGCGCCCCACCGGGACACCACCCCGCCCGCCCAACCTCGGCGTCCGGTCGAACAGCGCCAGGCACAGCGCGTCCAGCAGCGTGCTCTTGCCCGCGCCCGTCGCACCCGTAATCGCGAACAGTCCCAGCCTGTCGAGCGGCGGCCGGTCCAGCTCCAGCGCGAACGTCCCCGCGAAGCTCGTCAGGTTGTTGCCCCGGATGCAGAGGACCTTCATGACGCGTCCTCCTGCACCTGGGTCAGCAGCGTGTGGAACGCCTCCAGCAACACCTCCGAGGGCGGCTCCTCGTAGTCACGCGCATACCTCGCCCGGAAGACGTCCTCGGGCGTGCGCTCACGCAGCGACAGCCCTGGCTGGACCTCCGCCAGCGCGCCGCCCGTGCCTGTGTACGCGGGCGTCAGCTTCACCAGCCGCGCCGCGCGCCCCTCCAGCGCCTTCTCTACCTTCTGCCGCAGCGACGGCTCCGGTCGGGGCAGCGACACACAGACCTCCAGGTAGGGACGCCGCCACTCCACCGCGTCCTCCTCCAGCGCCGGCAATGCCTCCAGCAACGCCAGCACCTCCTCCAGCGTCGCGGCGTCCCGCGCCGGCACGCGCACCATCTCCGCGCGACGCGGCACGGGCAGGGACTGCACGGCCTCCAGTGCGTCCCCCTTCAAATCCACCAGCAACACCTGGTGCCGATATCCCGCCTCCGACAGCGACAGCGGCAGGGGCGAGCCGCTGTAGCGCACGCCCTCGCGCCCACCCACGCGCTGCGCCTTGTGCAGGTGCCCCAGCGCCGCGTACGCGACATCGTCCGAGAACAGCTCCACGGGAAGCGCGTGCTGGTTGCCGCCCAGAATCTTCCGCTCGCTGAGCACCGAGAGCTCCGAGCCCGTCATGTAGCAGTGGCCCATGGCCACCAGCGCCTGACCGGGCTGACGTCGGTGCCGCGCGGCGTCCAGCACCTCCGAGTACACCGCGCGAACCCCCTCCACCAACCGGTCCCCCGCCTCCTCCCGCACCGGCGGCAGGTCCGCGGGCCGCAGGTAGGGCACCGCCGCCACCCACGCGCCCACGTGTCCCTTCGCGTCGTGCACCGGCACCAGCAGTCGCTCCAACTCCAGCGAGCCCCCCGCACGTGGCAGCCCGCCCACCACCTTCACCCCCAGCGCCGCGAACAACGGGTCCGGCGCATCCAGCCGCGCGGCGGAGTCGTGGTTGCCACCGATGACGACCACGTCCAGCCGGGGCAGCCGCCGCCGGGCCTTGGCGACGAACTGGTACCAGGCCGCCTGGGCCTCCGCGCTCGGGTTGGAGGTGTCGAAGATGTCGCCGGCCACCAGCAGCGCGTCCACCGCCTGGGCCTCCAGCGTGTCCAGCAGCCACTCCAGGAACGCGCCGTGCTCCGCCTCCCGCGAGACGTCGTACAGCGTGTGTCCCAGGTGCCAGTCCGACGTGTGCAGCAAGCGCATCCCGCGTTCACCCTCCCTCACCCCACGGCACTCAGGCCGCCCGGCAGCCTCCTCCGGGGAAGCCGCCTGCTCCAAGCGCCGGGCGCCTGCTCCCTTACACGCTCCCTCTGACATGCGGGCAAGCCCCTGGAATTTCGCGCCTTTGCGGCCCCACCCGGCCCCACGCGTCCTGGGGGCGCGGTGAACCCGACAGGGAGACTGGCCGAGCCCGTCCTCTCGGGGGGATGCTTTCCCGCATGGAATCCACGCTCGTCCCATTGCTCGCGCTCCTGGGCATGGTGCTCTTCGTCGTGCTCGTGCTCGCCCTCGCCGCCAGGGACAAGCGTCGGCAGCGCAAGGCGTGGCTCGTCTTCGCGACGCGGAGAGGCTGGAGCTTCACCCAGTCCAAGGACTTCATGGAAGTGCAGGGGCTCCACCAGGACCGGCAGCTCTCCCTGCTCACCGAGGTCCGCGGCCAGAACCAGGGCTCGTACCACGTGATGGTGCTGCGCCTGGACGTGAGCGACGTGGTGCCCCAGGAGCTGCACCTGGAAACCGAGGGGCTGGGCGACAAGTTCCTGAAGCTGTTCAGCGTGCGCGACGAGGAACTGGGTGACGTGGCGCTGGATTCGGCGCTCAACCTGAAGGGCCTGTCGCCGGAATCGCACGCCCTGCTCACCACGCCCCAGGTGGGCGAGCACCTGCTGCGCGCCCACCGTCACTACCAGCGATTCTCCATCGTCGCGGGACTGCTGGAGGCGGAGCACCGGGGCGTCCCCGCATCCACCTCGGCGCTGGAGGCCCACATCGCTCCGGCGCTCGCCCTGGCCGACACCCTGATTCAGGCCGCCGGGCGAGCACCGGTGCTCAAGGCACGCAGCCGTCAGGCCTGACGGCGACGTCGGCGCGACATCGCCAGCGCGGCCAGGGCCACCCACGCGAGCGAGCCCACCGGGGCGGCGCCACAGCCGCAGCCGTCATCCTCCCCCGGCGACTGAGGGCTGGGGCCAGCGTCGGGCTGCGAACCCGCGTCGGGCTGCGAACCCGCGTCAGGTGACACGCCAGCGTCCGGCTCCGAGCCGGCATCCGGAGGCCCCTGCGGCACCAGCGTGCAGTCACCGTCACCGGCGCACACCTTCACCTCGACCTCGTGCCGCTTCCCCGAGGTGTCCACCACCGCGAACTTCACCAGGTGGCCACCGGGCGCCAGGTCCGTCGTGTCCCAGCGGTTGTGCTCGCCGCCGAAGTGGAAGTGATTGTCCGTGCGCTCGTCGGCGTACCGCCGCACTCCGTCGACGAAGAACTCCGCGCGCGTGCAGCCGTAGTCGTCGATGCAGTCGCCGTAGAACTCCGAGAACGCACCGGACACGCGCTCCTCCGCCGTGGGACGCGTGAGGACCGCGCGGGGCGCCTCGTCCTCCTTCACGGTGATGGAGAAGGTCTGCGTCGCATCCGGGGACACGGTGTTGGCCACGCGCACCTCGACGGGCACCGTCATGACCGTGGTGGGCGTCCAGGAGATGAGGCCCGTGGCCGCGTCGATGGACATCCCCGGCGGCGAGGTGGTGAGCGTGTACGTGGGCACCGGCCTCGCGCGCGCCTCCACATCGTAGCGATACGGGTTGCCCACCACCGCGGTGAGGGGAGCCGTGGAGGTGATGACGGGCGCCAGCGGCTCGTCATCCGCCTCGGTCACCGTCACGGCGCGCGAATCCAGGCCCGTCGCCGACACGGTGAAGGTGGCGACGCCATCCGCGTTGTCGGCGTCCGAGGCGGCGCTCAGCGTGACGGTCTGCGGCGTGCTCCAGTTGGTCGTCGTGAAGGTGAGCGCGGCCCCGGACTGCACGGTGAGGTCCGTGTCGCCCGCGGTGCGCGCCACCGTGACGCTCACGTTGCTCGCGGGCGCGCGGTTCATCGACACGTCGAACGTCGCCGTCCCGCCCTCGTTGATGCTCACGTTGCTGGACGAGAGCACGAACTGCGCGGAGTTGTCCTCGATGGTGGTCGCGAGCACGGACTCGGAGGTCAGCCCGCTGGACGCCACGGTGAAGGTGGCCGTGTCCACGACCGCGTCCGCGTCCTCCAGCGCCTCAATCGTCACGACGCGCGGAACGTTCCAGTTCCCCGGCGTGAAGGTGAAGGTGGAGACACCTGACAGGCGCAGGTCAGTGCTGCCGCCCGCCGCCCTGAAGGCATCCACCACGACAGAGGCCGTGGGAGCCTCCGCCAGCCGCACGGTGAAGGTGGCCCGGCCGCCCTCCACGACGCGCGGGTAGAGTCCGGTCACCACCAGGCGCTGTCCGGGAGCGTTGGGCACGATGCGGCGCAGACGCCCGTTGGTGACACCGATGGTGTACAGCGCGCCGTCGGGTCCCACCGTCGCGTCGACATACGAGCTGAACTCCGTCCCCCACAGGTCCACCGTCGCCACGGTGTTGTCCTGCGCCAGCGTGGCGCGCGCGAACTTGCCGGAGACATAGTCACCGAAGAAGTAGTTGCCGCGGTACTCGGCCGGGAAGAGCGTGGAGTCGTAGAAGACGCCGCCGTTCAGGCAGGCCCCCAGGGCCTGGGTCTTCGCGGTGCCACCGCCGCTGCCGACATCGGGCAAGCCCGTCTGCGTCAGCGTGAAGGTCGTCGCGCTGGGGACGCTGGCGACGTAGAAGTCCCCGTTGAACGAGGCATCCGACACGCCCTCGATGGTGAGCTTCTCGCCCTTGCGGAAGCCGTGGATGCCGGTGGTGGTGAAGGTGGCGATACCGCCCGCGCGCGCGGCGCCCGTCGCGGTGAGGGTGCGCGTGTCGATGTTGTTGGTGCGGTACTTGATGACGGGGGTGATGTAGTCGTTGCCGGCCGGCTGGTTGTTCTCAAAGTCGTTGTAGCCCGCGTGGTTGCGCCGGTTCACCACGAAGGTCTGCTCGTAGCCGTCGCCCACCACGTTGACCCAGAGCAGGCCGGTGCTCGGCTGGAAGGTCAGCGTGAACGGATTGCGGACGCCTCGGGCCCAGATGTACTCGTTGTTCGGCCCCACGCCGTCGTTGAACGGGTTGTCGTTGGCGGGCGTGCCGTCGCGGTTTGCCCGGCTGACCTTCGCCGCCATCGACGTCAGGTCCGCATCCACACCCGTGCCGTTGCCCAGGTCGCCCACGGCGAAGTACAGCTTGCCGTCCGGCCCGAAGCCGATGCCACCGCCGTCGTGATTCTCTCCGCGAGTGGGCAGCCGCGAGACAATCACCGTGCGCGCCGTGCCCGTGCCGTTGGAGTCCGTGTAGCGGACAATCTGCTGCTCCGACGCGGAGACGGTGACGAAGATGTAGACGTAGCGGTTGACCGTGAAGTTCGGGTCGAACGCAATGCCGATGACGCCACACTCGCTGTTGGTGTGGACGACCGGCTCCGTCGCGAACAGGCTCGTCACCAGCGCGGTGCCTCCCGGTGTCGTCGTCTGCGGCAGGCCGTTCTCCGTCGAGACCACCCGGATGGCCCCCGACTTGATGGTGATGAACAGGCGCCCCGAGCCATCAGGGGCCCACGCCATGCCCGTGGCCTGATTCAGGGTGCTCGACTGGAAGACGGTCTCGGTGAAGCCGGTGGGTACGGCGGCCCAGACTGGCGCTGCGAGCAATAGAAGCAGAATCAAGAGTTGGCGCATGGCCCGGAAGATACAGCACGGGGCCCGTGCGCCCCGTCCGTCAACTGAACCGAATGCGTCGTGCGAGTTCGCACCCTCACCGATTTCTTTCAGCGAGGCTGTGGCCTTCACTCCCAGGTGGCGCCGCGACACGGAGCTTTCCGCCGAGACACCTACCAGTCCGCGCGGGTGACTCGATACATGACGGCGGAGCTGAGGGGACAATCGAAGAGCCGCTCGAAGGCCTGACTCCGTGCGCGCAGCAGATGCTCGGCGGGACTCTCTCGACGCACGCTCACCCAGCGCGGCCGGAGGGCGCGGAGCTTGTCGAGGTACACACCGTCATTGCCCTCGTGGTTGACGTACTCGACGCGATTGCGCAGGTCGTCCGTCCAGTACTCGCCAAGGAAGGACGTCGCGCTGTCGTACGCCACCACGTCACCGGGGCGCAGCTCCTGCTCGCGCAGGTGCATCGCCTCCAGTGGCCACAGCCAGCCAATCTGCAACCGGAGGCGGTCCTCGTCTCGCACGTCCGGGGTGGCGCGCGGCCCCAGCGTGGGCAACACCCGATAACCCACGGAGGCCTTCGCGAAGGACGCCACGCAGAGAAAGGCCGCGAGGGCGGACAGCGGCGCCTGGAGATAGCGCGTGCCCACCTGTCGGTGCAGCACGGCGAACGCGACCAGCCCCGCGGCGGGAAGCCCCAGCGTGAAGCGGCCCCACCACGCCGCGGGAACCAGCACCGCCAGGCCCGCGAGCAGCGGCAGCGACAACCGGAACCAGCGCTCACGACTGAAGAGGGCCGACGCGCTCACCCACAACAGCACGGGCAGGAGCAGGTACGGAAAGAGCCAGCCAAAGGCGCGCTCGCGCACGTCGGGCCAGTACATCCCCTCGCGCGCGCTCCAGTTGTCCACCATGCGCGCGAAGGCCCCGGGCGCGCCGAAGAACGCCGGCGGTCCGGCGATTTCCTCCGCGCCGATGGGGCCCGCCAGCTCACGCCCCAGCACCCGCATGCGCGCGGGCCAGAACGGGTTGCCGGTGCGCGCCGCGTTCTCCACGTACGTGGGTGCGCCCAGCCAGAGCAGCAGCAGGACCGCGAGCCCCGCCTGTCCCAGCGTCCGCCACCGCGCACCCTTCGCGCGTCGCAGGACGAGCACGCCTCGCACCAGCAGCAGCGGCGACAGGAGCGCGAGGTGGAAGAGGCCCGTCACCTTGGTGCCCGCGTACAGGCCCAGCGCCAGCAGCGTCAGCGTGCGCGCGACGGGGCTCCAGTCCCGCTCGGTGAGGAAGTAGAAGGCGGTGATGAACAGCGCGCCGGCCACCACGTCGGCGTGCGAGGTGTGCAGTTGGAGGAACACCGCCGGCAGGGTGAGCCACATCGCGCCCAGCGAGGCGGCCAGCGCGGGGCTCGCGCTCGCCCGGCGACAGAGCGCGGCCACCGCGAGCGCCCCGAGCAGGCCGAAGGGAATCTGCGACAGGTCATCCAGCCGCGTGTGCCGGGGCAGCAGCACGTTCCAGACGGAGAGCAGCTCGGTGAGCTCGGGGTAGCCGTTGACGTACCAGACGGAGGTGTCCACCCAGGTGATGCTGCCCGTCTGCACCGCGTAGTTCGTCTTGGGGACGTGGTACCAGACGACGTCCCAGGCCCAGTTCGGGTAGTACCAGGCGACGACGCAGGAGAGCACGAGCGCGCACGCCGCTGGCAGCAGCGCCCAGGCGGCCAGCTCCTGGCGCCGATGGATGTCGCGCAAGAGGCGCACCGGAGCGCCCAGGTCCGCGCGCAGTCGGGCGAGCAGCTCCGCGCCACCAACGCGCAGCACGGCCACCGCGAGCATGGCCCCGTGGAGCACGAGCCCCGCGACGGCGAGCTGCACGCGGCCCAACTGCCCCGAGAGGCCCAGCCCCTGGACGCAGGTGAGGATGCTCGCGGCGCCGAACAGGAGCGCGGCCATCCAGCGCTCCAGCGTGGACCGCTCACGCAGGAGCGCGGCGGACAGCGCCCACGCACCGGCCACCGCCAGCAAGGTCTCCAAGGTCCAGAGTAGCCAGCCCATGTGCGTGACTCAGCCGCCGACGGCAAGGGTGCGCTCGTACAACGCACGCACCCGCTCCGCCAGCTCCACCGCGTCCTCGCCCAGTGACTCCGGCGGCAGGGCCGGCAGGACTCGCACGCGCATGGACGCCCGCGCGTTCATCCAGGGCCCGTCTCCGTCGAGCAGCTGCGTCGTGCCCTCCACGACGATGGGCACCACCGGAACGTGCTCCTCCAACGCGAGCTGGAAGGCGCCGCGCTTGAAGGGCAGCCGCTGTCCACCCGTCGCATAGGTGCCCTCCGGGAAGATGAGGACGGGCATGCCCCGGCGCAGCCACTTGCGACATGGGTCCAGCAACTGGTGCATGGCGCTGGACGAGCCCCGGACGATGGGCACGTAGGCCAGGAGCGTCATCATCCAACCCACCAGCGGCAGGTTGAACAGCGAGGCCTTCGCGACGAACTTGTACGGGTGGTTCAGCCCCATGACGGCGAGGATGTCCATGGCGGACTGGTGGTTGACCACGATGACACACGGGCCCTGGGGCAGGTGCTCACGGCCCTCGAAGCGCGTGCGCCAGCCCGGGGACAGGTGCAGCCACAGCCAGTGGCACCAGCCACACACCAGCCAGTGCAACATCCGGCGGTCCCGGTCGACGGGGAACGTGACGAGCAGCAGCAGCGCCCCCAGCGTGAAGAGCACGGGCGCCGTGAGCAGGAAGACGAGCCAGAACCAGACGGTGACGAGGTACTTCATCGCGGTGCACGGCGCAGCGGAAGGGGACTCTCGCGACAAGCCGGGGAGAGGTCGAGACGGACGCCCGGGCATATCACCTTTTGGCCCCCGCGACGTGCGCGGGACGCCCGCCCGCCTGGCGCTGCTATCATCCCGGCGCCCTGCCCCGAGTCCGGAGTACATGAGCCTCCCCACGCCCAGCAACCCACCGCTCCCTCGCTTCAAGACCGACTGGGAGCTGGCGTTGACCGCCGGCCTTGTCCTGGCCGCGGTGGCGGCGGGGGCATACCACTGCGGCTACCTCGCCACGCCCGTCGTGGACGACGCCGCCATCTCCATCGCCTACGGCCACAGCTTCTTCGAGGGGGCGGGGCTGCGTGTCACGCCTCACTCGCAGCCCGTGGAGGGCTTCTCGAATCCCCTGTGGACGCTGCTGCTGGGGCTGAGCCAGCCCCTGGGCCTGGCGCCCGACACGTACGCGCACTCGCTGGGCATCATCCTGGGTCTGTTGGCGCTGCCCCTCTTCGCGCTCTGGGGGCCTGTCTCGGCGCGCCGCCGTCCGCGACTGGAGGACGTCGCGGCGCCCTGGGTGGCCGCGACCAGCCCCATCTACATGACGTGGATTTCCAGCGGCATGGAGACCGGACTCCAGGCCCTCCTCCTGGCCACGGCCGGCGTCCTGCTCCTGCGCGAGCTGCGCACGGGCCGGGGCGCGAGCGCGGGTCTGGCGCTGGCGCTGCTGTGCCTCACCCGCCCCGAGGGACTCCTCTACCTGCTGGGCGCCGGCCTCTTGTGGTTGACGCACCGGACCCTGGAGCGACGCTGGACCGGACGACAGGCGTTGGGCATCGCCTGCTGGCTGCTGGTGCTGGTGGGCGGATGGTACGCGGTGAGGTGGGCCTACTTCGCGGACCTGTTCCCCAACACCTACTACGCCAAGCGCTTCTGGAAGCTCGACGGAAGCAAATACCTGAAGGACTACCTCCACCTCTCCCTCCCGCTGGTTCAGCTCGCCCTGGCAGGCGCCGCGCTGGGGTTGATGGGAGGCGTGGCCTCCGCGAGGAGCGCGGCGCTCGGCGCCCTCTTCCTGGCTGCGGGTGGGTTCTTCGCATGGCGCTCGGGTGACTGGATGCGCGAGTGGCGCTTCATCGCGCCGCTGGTGCCCTTGCTGGGCGTGTGCATGGCGTCGGGTCTGTCGGGCGTGCGTGCGCGCGCGGCGGCGCTGACCACGCGCGGTGAGCGCTGGCGCTGGCCCGCGCGCATCGGCGTGGGCGCCGTGGGAGTGGCGGCCCTCTGGCTGGGTCTTCCCGCCCTGAGAGAGGCGACGCTGCGCGCGCCTCGCATCAAGGCATCCCCGGAGCTGCCCTTCCAATACGTCGCCAGTCACTACGTGGGCGTGAAGCGGCTCGCCTCCGAGCTCGGTCAACTCCGACCGCTGGTGGCGGCACCGGACCTCGGCGGGCAGGCCATGGTGCTCCGCGAGGCGGAGCTCGTCGACGTGGCGGGACTCGGCGACTATGCCATCGCGCATCACTCGGGCAATCCCCAGGCCCTCTCGGACTACCTCCTGTCGGAAGGGCCCCCGTTCCTTCTCGACTCACACGGCCCGAGCCACTACCTGGCGAGACTGCCCGGACTGATGCCGAACTTCCGGCATATCGGCGGGACGGAGTGGCAGCTCATCGGCCTGTCGGCCACGGAGGACCCTCGCTGCCCGGGAGGAAAAAGCGCGGCGCTGGCGCCGGACCGAGAAGCCCTGACACGCCTTCTCGAGCAGGACATCCGGGACGGCGAAGCGGAACGGGGCCTGAAGCGCTGGCGCTGCGTGCTCACGTACAAGCCATCGAGCGAGTTGCCTTCGCCCGGGGAGCGCGAGCGACTCGCGGACCTGGCCACGGAGCGCGGCGAAGCCCTGGAGGAGGAAGAGCAGCGCATGCCCGCGCTCCGGCTCTACTCGCTGGCCACCTTGCTGGACGAGGGCAATGCCCACCGACGCCGGAGAACGGAGTTGCTGCGCGCCCAGGTGTTTCCACCGCCCCCGGGCATCTGAACCCGGGTCGCTTCACCCGGGGCTCCAGAAGGCAGACGCCGTGGAGGAGAGGGATTCGAGGGCACGTACTCGCCGTGTCTCGGCACATGCGAGGTATTGCCCCCGGCAGGGCAAGCTGATACCGGGCGCGCCCTATGACGAAGACCCCCTGGCGCGCACTCGCGCCATTGCTGCTGTGCTGCCTGTTCACCACCGCCGCCTGCACCACCGAGGGCCCCACCGGAACCCAGGGTCCGCAAGGTCCCCAGGGCCCCCGAGGTCCCGAGGGCGGTCCGCCGGGTCCTCGGGGAGAGCAGGGGCTCCAGGGCGCCCAGGGGCCCAAGGGCGACACCGGTGAGCGCGGGCCGCAGGGCGTTCAGGGCGCGCAAGGCGTTCGCGGCGAGACAGGCTCCACGGGGGCACAGGGTCCGCAGGGAATGGAAGGGCCTCGCGGCGTGATGGGTCCCCAGGGAGTCCAGGGCCCCAAGGGCGACACAGGGGCGCAGGGACCGATGGGGCCCATGGGCCAGGCGCCCCAGCTCTGCACGCCGGGCGAGTCCTTCTGCGAAGGGACCTCGCTGTGGTCCTGCACGCGCACCGGCACGGATGCGGTGCTGGGCATGAAGTGCGAGGGAGATGGCACGGCCACCAATCCCATGGGCTGCTTCACGACCGGCTGCAACGGGAACGCCGCCGCGTGCTGTCGCACGGTGAAGCCCACCTGCCACTGGAACCTGACCAGCCCCAGCTCCACGGGCGTGTTCTACGAAGCCAGCACCTACTCCACGACGCCCACCACCGGTGAGTGGTTCTGCTCGCCGCCGACGTACTGCGCCACGGACGACGGCTTCGACGTGAGCCTCACCCACTTCACCTCCCGGGCTCCGACGTGCGGAGTCGCCTTCACCGGGGTGAGCTTCCGCATCAAGCGTCCCCTGCCGGCGCCGGGAACCGTCTACACGCTGCCGGACTCCCGGGTGACCAGCATAAGACTCAACAGCCAGCTGCCCACCTCCGCGTGCGGCTCCTGGACGGGGCGCCTCACCTGGAACTCCGAGGTCCCCACCTGGAGCGTGAGCCTCGACCTCACGTGCTCGGAGACGGGCAAGAGCCACATCCGGCTCGTGGGCACCTTCGGCGGCGACCGCTGAGTCCGCGCCAGGGTCGCCACGCACGGTCCTCCCTCGACTGAGCGTGGCGACTCCGGAGGCCCGCCGTTAGAGCAGGCCCCGCGAGGCGCTCTTTCGGACGCTCCAGACGTCACGCGCACATCACTGCGCGCACTCTGGCTTGCCGCGAGGCAACGAGAGCGGCGTAAGGTGGCCCCGCACGAAGGCACTCGGAGGAGGCAGCGGAATGGACGCGCAGGGCCTGCACATCGAGACGCATCCCCGAGAGGGAGACCCGCTGCTGCGCGCCACGCGCCCGGACCCATGCACGGTGGTGCTCTTCGGCGCGACGGGAGACCTGGCGCAGCGCAAGCTGTTCCCCGCCCTCTTCGAGCTGGCGCGCGCCAACCTCCTGCCGGACCACTTCTCCGTCGTCGCCTTCAGTCGCTCGCAGCTCGACGACGAAGCCTTCCGCGACCACGTGAAGGAAGGGCTGCGGAAGTTCGCGCGCACGCAGCCGCTCGACGAGGCGACGTGGCAGAAGTTCGCCCCGCGCCTGGAGGGCATCTCCGGCGGCTATGACGACGCGGAGTCCTTCAAGCGCCTGCGCGAGCGGCTGGAGCAGGTCGCCAAGCGCCAGGGCACCGAGGGCAACCAGCTCTACTATCTGGCCACGCCCGCCTCCACCTTCCCCCAGATTCTGCACAGCCTGGCCGGCGCCGGGCTGCTCAAGCGCGAGGAGCATCCGCAGGCGAAGCCCTGGCGGCGGCTCGTCATCGAGAAGCCCTTCGGTCACGACCTGGAGAGCGCCCGCGAGCTGAACCGCGAGCTGGCGGCGGTGCTGGACGAGAAGCAGATCTTCCGCATCGACCACTACCTGGGCAAGGAGACCGTCCAGAACATCCTGGTCTTCCGCTTCGCCAACGCCATCTTCGAGCCGCTGTGGAACCGCAACCACATCGACCATGTGGAAATCACGGCGGCGGAGGCGATTGGCGTGGAGGGCCGCGGCGGCTTCTACGACGAGACGGGCGTCATCCGGGACATGGTGCAGAACCACCTGCTCCAGGTGCTCGCGCTGTGCGCCATGGAGCCGCCGGTGTCCTTCGGCGCGGAGGACATCCGCGACGAGAAGAACAAGGTGTTCCGCGCGCTGCGCCCCGTGGAGGGCAAGGAGGTGGCGCGCGCCGTGGTGGCCGGTCAGTACGAGGGCTACCTCAAGGAGAAGGGCGTCAAGCCCGACTCGCGCACGCCCACGTACGTGGCCATGAAGCTCAGCGTGGACTCGTGGCGCTGGGAGGGCGTGCCCTTCTACCTGCGCGCGGGCAAGGGCCTGAAGAAGCGGATGACGGAGGTGTCCATCCACTTCAAGTCGGTGCCCATCGGCCTGTTCTCCGGCGAGGGCGCCACCTGCCAGCGGCTGCAGCCCAACGTGCTCACGCTGCGGATTCAGCCCCAGGAGGGCATCGCCCTCTCCTTCGAGTCCAAGGTGCCCGGCGAGGACGTCAACA
The DNA here is from genome assembly GCF_013336645.1 of Myxococcus sp. CA039A. Lineage (NCBI taxonomy): Bacteria > Pseudomonadati > Myxococcota > Myxococcia > Myxococcales > Myxococcaceae > Myxococcus > Myxococcus sp. CA039A. The sequence goes on from NZ_JABUMQ010000155.1 coordinate 13,314, forward strand.
TCGCGGGCGTCACCATGGACTTCAACTACGAGGAGAGCTTCCAGAAGCCGGTGCCGGAGGCGTACGAGCGGCTGCTCCTGGACTGCATGCGCGGCAACGCCACCCTCTTCGCGCGGCAGGACAGCGTGGAGCAGGCGTGGGCCTACGTGACGCCCATCCTCCAGGCCCTGGAGTCCGGCGAGGGAGGCACGGTGCACCCCTACACGGTCGGCAGCACCGGTCCCCAGGCCGCCTCCGCGCTGCTGGCCCGCGACGGGCGGCGGTGGACGCAGCTATGAGCGCGCTGCCTCCACGCATCGTCCCGCCGGAGAACCTGGCGCGCGCGGCCGCCGAGTGGATGGCGCGGTCGCTCCAGACGTCGCTCGCGATGAACCGGCGGGTGAGCCTGGCCCTGTCGGGTGGAGGCACGCCGGGCCCCGCGTACCGGGAGCTGTCCCGGCTGACGCTGCCGTGGGAGCGGGTGGACCTCTACTTCGTGGACGAGCGCTTCGTTCCGCCGGACCACCCGGACAGCAACTACCGCATGGTGGAGGAGACGCTGGTGGCTCCGCTGCGGCTGTCGCCGTCGCAGGTGTTCCGCATGGAGGGCGAGCGCGGGGACCGCGAAGTCGCCGCGCGCGAGTACGAGGCGAAGCTGCCGCCGGTGCTGAACGTGGTGTTGCTGGGGATGGGAGAGGACGGGCATACGGCCAGCCTCTTCCCTGGCCACCCGGCGCTGGAGGAGCAGAGCCGGCGCGTGCTGTCCGTGGTGGGCCCCAAGCCGCCTCCCTGGCGGATGACGCTCACGATGCCGACGCTGCTGTCAGCGAGCGCGGTGCTGATGCTGGTGGCGGGCGCGGGCAAGCGGGAGACGGTGCACCGGGCGCTCGCGGGCGACCCGGCGCTTCCGGCGGCCCGGGTGACGAATGCGCAGTGGATGTTGGACTCCGCCGCCGCGGGACGGTGAGCGGGCCTTCTCGGAGGATGCATGAGTGCGGCAGCGAGCGCCCAGGCGGGCGCGCAGTTCGGCGTGGCGGGAATGGGCGTCATGGGCGCGGCCCTGGCCCTGAACATCGCGGACCACGGCTTCCGGGTGACGGCGTGGGACCGGCATCCGGAGCGCATCGACGAGATGCACCAGAAGCACGGGCATCCGGAGCTGAAGGGCACCGCGTCGATGGAGGAGTTCGTCTCGCGGCTGGAGCGCCCCCGGCGCATCCTGCTGATGGTGACGGCGGGCGCGGCGGTGGACCAGATGCTGGAGCGGCTCTTCCCGCTCCTGTCGCCAGGCGACGTCATCATGGACGCGGGCAACTCCTGGTTCCTGGACACGCGCCGGCGCGAGGAGCTGTGCAAGTCCAAGGGACTGCACTTCCTGGGCGTGGGCGTGTCCGGCGGCGAGGAGGGCGCGCGTCACGGCCCGTCCATCATGCCCGGCGGCCCGACGGAGGCGTACGCGCTGGTGCGTCCGGTGCTGGAGGCCATCGCCGCGCGCACCGATGAGGGCCTGTGTGTCACGCACGTGGGGCCGGATGGCGCGGGCCACTTCGTGAAGATGGTGCACAACGGCATCGAATACGCGGACATGCAGCTGCTCGCGGAGACGTACGACGTGCTGCGCCGGGGCCTGGGCCTGTCGGCGGAGGGCGTGGCGGACCTCTTCGCGCAGTGGAACCAGGGCATCGCCGAGTCCTTCCTCTTGGAGACCAGCATCAAGGTGCTGCGCAAGAAGGACGCGGAGACGGGCAAGCCGCTGGTGGACCTGGTGCTGGACAAGGCCGGGCAGAAGGGCACGGGCAAGTGGACGGTGCAGGTGGCGCTGGATTTGGGCGTGCCGGTGCCCTCCATCGCCTCCGCGCTGGATGCGCGCAACCTGTCGTCGATGAAGGACCAGCGCGTGGCGGCGAGCCACAAGCTCAAGGGCCCCTCGGAGGCGCTGTCCTCCGAGGAGAAGGCGCAGCTGGCGGCGTGGGCCCATGACGCGCTGTATGCGGCGCGGGTGGTGACGTACGCGCAGGGCATGCGGCTCATCCAGGCGGCGTCAGACGAGTACAAGTGGAACATCTCCCTGGCGGAGATGGCGCGCATCTGGCGAGGCGGCTGCATCATCCGCGCGAAGCTGCTCACCCCGCTGCGGGAGGCCTTCACGCGCCAGCCGGAGCTGCCCAACCTCCTCGTCTCGGACGCCTTCGCGCCGGTGCTCGAGAAGCTGTCGCCGTCCTGGCGCAAGCTGGTGGGCGCGGCGACGAAGCTGGGCATCCCCGTGCCCGTGTTCAGCTCGTCACTGGCGTACCTGGACAGCTACCGCAGCCCGGAGCTGCCGCAGAACCTCACCCAGGCCCAGCGTGACGCCTTCGGCGCGCACACGTACCAGCGCCGGGACAAGCCCGACGCCGGCTTCGTGCACTCGGACTGGAACAGCTGACAGCGCGTCGGAGCCGGGGTGATGTCCTCACCCCGGTTTCGGCGGCGTGGCGCGCAGCTCCGCGCGGCGAATCTTGCCGCTCACCGTCTTGGGCAATTCGGAGACGAACTCCACCTCGCGCGGGTATTTGTACGGCGCCGTCGTCCGCTTCACGTGCTCCTGGAGCTCCTTCGCCAGCTCGTGTGACGGCGTGAAGCCCGGTGCCAGCACCACGTACGCCTTCACGCGCTGGCCAATCTTGTCGTCCGGCACGCCAATCACCGCCGACTCCGCCACCGCCGCGTGCTCCAGCAGCGCGGACTCCACCTCGAACGGGCCCACGCGGTAGCCGGACGTCTTGATGACGTCGTCCGCGCGGCCCACGAACCAGAAGTAGCCCTCCGCGTCCCGCACCGCCCTGTCCCCGGTGACGTACCAGTCCCCCCGGCGGCAGGCCGCGTTGGCCGAGTCGTCCCCCACGTACTCCTGGAACAACCCCACCGGCCGCTCCGGCGCCACGCGCACCGCGATGTCGCCCTCCTGTCCGTCCTTCACTTCCTGCCCCGTGTCGTCGATGACGCCCACGGTAAAGCCCGGGGACGGCTTGCCCATGGAGCCCACGCGCGGCTCCACCGAGGGGAACATGCCCACCACCACCACCGTCTCCGTCTGCCCGTAGCCCTCGCGGATGTGCAGCCCCGTGGCCGCCTTCCAGGAGTCGATGACCTCCGGGTTCAGCGGCTCGCCCGCGCTCACCGTGTGGCGCAGGGACGACAAGTCGAAGGCCTTCAGGTCCTGGAGCACCAGCGAGCGCCACGCGGTGGGCGGCGCGCAGAAGGTGGTGACGCGCTGGGACTCCAGCAGCTTGAGAACCCTCCCCGCGTCGAAGCGGCCCCGGAAGTCGTAGACGACGTTGCACGCGCCCTGACTCCATGGGCCGAAGAGCTTGCCCCAGGCACACTTGGCCCAGCCCGTGTCACTCAGCGTCAGGTGGCGATCCTCCGGCGTCAAATCCAGCCAGTACCGCCCGGTAATCACGTGGCCCAGGCCGTAGCTTGCGTGCGTGTGCAACACCATCTTCGGCATGCCGGTGGTGCCGGACGTGAAGTAGATGAGCAACGGGTCCTCCGCGCGCGTGGCGGCGAAGGGCTGGCCATGCGCGCCGGTGCCCACCGTGCCCGCCTTGTAGGAGACCCATGGCTCGGGGGTGCCGTCACCCACCGCCACCCAGGTCTCCACGCGGCCGGTGCCCGCGAGTCCCTCGAAGCGGTCCAGGCAGCTCACGTCGGCGATGACCGCGTTGGCGTCCGCCGCCACCAGTCGGTAGCGGATGTCCTTGACGGTGAGCATGGGCGTGCCGGGCATGAAGACGATGCCCACGCGGATGCAGCCCAGCACCAGGAACCACCACTCCGGCACCCGGGGCATCATGATGAAGACCCGGTCGCCCTTCTTCAGCCCCAGGCCCGCGAGGAACTGCGCGGCGTGAATCGAGCGCTGCCGAACTCCCTGCCACGTGAAGCGCTGCTCGCGGCCGGACTCGTCGGACCACAAGAGCGCCAGCGACTCCGGACGCTCGGTGGCGTGCCGGTCCACCACGTCGGTGGAGAAGTTGAAGTGCTCGGGCCGCTCCCATCGGAAATCCCGATGGGTGGCCGCGTAATCGCTCATGTTGCGGGGCGCGAACTCAGGCATGCGGGCGAGCCTGCCACGCACCCCAAGGACACCGCGCTCACACCGTGCGGCGTTCGCACGGTGGACAACAGCGCGACGCGCCCTACAAAGACGAAGGGGCCGGGCCCTGATGGACCGACCCCTCGACACCTCAGCGCGAACGCCGCGTCGTCCTCAGTTCAGCTCCATGCACGGGACGATGTTGCCCAGCCCGTTGCACGTCAGCATCGCGTCCATCAGCTGCTTCTCCGCCAGCGCCGTGTGGCCGGCGGCCAGCTCGCGGCGGATGCTCTCACGCTCGGCCAGGAGGTGCAGCCACGGGTCCGGCGTGCCCTCGGCGAAGCCGCGCAGCGCGCTCAGCGCCGTGCCGTCCACCACCGCGCTCCCCGTATGCACCAGCGCCCCGAAGTAGATGTCCCGCTCCCCCGAGCGGCGCAGCGACTCCAACAGCGCCGTGGCGTCCTTCTTCGTCTCGCGCTCCCTCAGGAGCCCCGCATACCCCTGCGCCAGCGGCGCCCTCGCGGCGAAGTCCCGCGTCGCCACCTGCCGCACGTAGTCCTGCAGCACCGAGCCGCCCCCCAGCGTGTCCAGCTCCTTCGCGAGCGGAAACAGCGCCTCCACGCCCTCCTTCGAAGTCACCGTGCGGACCGCCTCGTACAGGGCCGCGCGCGCCACCACCGGGCGCTGCGCGAGCTGCTTCGCGTCCCAGGGCGCCTCCCCCGTCAGCGTCAGCCACGCGTCCGTCACCTGCCGCCGCCACCGCACCCGCTCCTCCGCCAGCTGCGTGCGCAGCTCCGCCGCCATCCGACGCGCCTCCGCGCTCCAGCCCTCCTCACCCAGCGAGGCCACGGTGTCGAACGACGCCGCCGCGCGGTCCAGCAAGTCGCGCTCCCGCAGCACCAGCGCGCGGTTCCACAGCGCCTGCGCATGGTTCGGGTTCTGGCGAAGCGCGCTCGTCAACAGCCCCAGCGCCTCCTCGTACCGCTGCCGGCTCAGCGCCACGACCGCCTGGTCGTTCGCCTTGTCCGCCGACTCCGGCTCACGCCCGAGGAACGCCTCCGCCTGCTGCCAGTCCCCGCGCAGCGCATACGCCGCGGCGATGCCCCGGAAGTCGTGCCGCTCCTCCAGCTCCGCCAGCGGCCGAAGCGGCAACATCTCCGACGCGTGACTGGTGCCGCGCATCGGGCTGTACGGAAGGAAGCGGTCCGCCTTCGGGTGGCTCAGCCGCGCCTCGAACGTGCGGGAGTCCGCGCTCGCCAGCCATACCGCGTCCGGAATCTGGGGCGGCTCCTGAAAGCGGAACACCCCCACCGCGGCCAGGCCCGCCGCCAGCGCCAGCGACACCGCCGTGCGGTAGACCTTCTGGAGCCTGGCCCGCAGCGGCACCACCTTCGCGGACACCGGCTCGGCCACCTCCACCGGCTCGGCCACCGGAGCAGCGCCCCCCAGCGCCCGCGCCGCGAGCAGCTCCAGTTGCAGCAAGTCCCTCAGTCCCGATTCGCACTCGGCGCACCGCGTCAGGTGCTGCCGGAAGGCCTCACCCTCCGTGGCGGAAAGCTCTCCGTCGACGAAGAGGTGCAGTCGGTTGTTGGTGCATGGCGTCGTCATGAGCTCGTTGCCCCCCGCTCCCGGGCCACCGCTACCTGTGGCAGCAGCAAGTCCTTCAGGTCCCTGCGTGCCAGGGTGAGCCAACTGCCCACCGTGCCCACGGGAACGTTGAAATGCTCGGCGATGGCGTTGTAGCGCTTGCCCTCCGCATGCAGCCGGTAGGCGTCGCGCAGGTGCGGCTTCAGCCGCTCCACCGCTTTCTGGAACTCCTCGGTGCTCACCAGCTCCCAGTTCTCCTGGGCCTCCCCCTGCGCCACCCCCTCCTGCACCAGGGCAAGGTGTGGCATCCCCCGCGACTCCGTCCGCTGCCTGCGGCAGTAATCCAGGAAGCGGTTGGTCATCGTCGTGCACAACCACGCCGCCGCCGCCGCGTCCGTCCGGTCCTTCAACGCCTCGAAGTCCTGCATCGCCCGCTCGAAGGCCTCCTGGACCAGGTCCTCCGCCTCCAGGCTCGAACGGGCGGACAACCGGCGCGCCAGACCCAGAAGACTGGGCCGGTGCTGTCGGATGAACGCCTCAAAGCGCCTCCGCTCCCGGTTGAAGAGGTTTGCCATGTTGTCCTACATGCTCGCGCGGCAGGTTTCCCAGTCAAAGACGCGAAGGCGCCTGTTCCTTGAGAAAAAAGTGCAAGGGCACAGACAAGGAAATGCCCGGAGGGGGGTCATTCCCGTCCGGGCATTGGATCTCAGCGGGGGTGCGGGCCCGCCGCTGGTCGGGGAAGCGGCCTAGCGGAGCTCCGGAGCGGAGGCCAGGGCGGGGGTGGACGGCATCGGTAGGGGCTTGCGCTCGCGCTGCACCCCCACCTCGGTGGCGCAGTCCACGTAGTTGTTCTTCACGTGGGCGTCCGCGGCACTCGACTCGACGACCTTCGCACTCGGGGACTGCTTGGAACCGGGCGTCATGCCTCGCTCCTCGTGCTGGGATACAGGCAGCACGTACAAGTTGCTGGTGGATGAAACTTTGAAACTGTCGCCGTCCTTACCATGCTCCGGTGCGGTTCCGTGAGAGGCAGGGGGGTGGATTGAGTCGTGAAATCCAAGGATTTCCAAATGAGCGCGGATACGTCCCGGTTGGCATTGGAGTGGCAGGTCTGGCTGGTGGAGAACCTCGCGCTGGGGGTGACGCGGGAGGAGGCCTGTCGCGCGTTGATGGGCGTGGGGGTGGGTGAGGACGTGGCGCGGGAGGAAGTGGCGCGCGTGGAGGCGCATCCCTTCTTCCAGGCGTGTCAGCGGTTGGGGCGCCGCTACGGCTGGCTGGAGTCCGTCATGGATGTCTACAGCACGCTGCACCGGCAGTCGGGCGGGCACGCGGCGCTGGAGCGGCGGGAGGGACTGTCCGCGGACGAGTTCTTCACGCGCTACTACTTCGGCCACCGGCCGGTGGTGCTGACGGGGTTGATGAAGGACTGGCCCGCGCTGGAGCGCTGGACGCTGCCGTACCTGGCGGAGCGCGTGGGCGACGCGGAGGTGGAGGTGATGACGCGGCGGGAGTCGAACCCGGACCACGCGCCCGAGCCGGAGAAGCACCGCGAGGCGATGCGCTTTCGCGACTACGTGCACCGCGTGGCGACGGGGGGCACGACGAACGACTACTACATGGTGCCGCGCAACGAGAACTGGCAGCGCGACGGCTTCAAGCCCCTGCGCGACGACGTGCGCGCGCCCCAGGGCATCATCGACGCGGAGCTCCGCCCGGACATGATGACGCTGCTCTTGGGCCCGGCGGGCACCGTCACCCCGCTGCACCACGACAACATGAACGTGATGCTGGCGCAGGTGATGGGGCGCAAGCACATCAAGCTCATCCCCTCCTTCCAGCGCCACCTGATGTACCCGCGCTATGGGACGTTCAGCCACGTGGACGCGGCGCGCCCGGACGCCGAGCGCTTCCCGCTGTTCTCGGAAGCGCACGTGGTGGAGGCCGTGCTGGAGCCCGGGGAGCTGGTCTTCATCCCCGTGGGCTGGTGGCACTGGGTGCACGCGCTCGACGTGAGCGCGTCCGTCACGTTCCACCACTTCCTCGTGCCCCAGGGGAACACGTACCTGCCCACGCCGCTCTAACCCGCTTCAGGTATGTCAGTTAACCGCGCTCGGAGTGGGGCGAATGACCTCTCCGAGGGGGCTGCCTTAACGGACTATGCTGAAGCGGGTTAGCGGCGCGTGCTCAGTCGGACGTCTCCACCAACAGCACGTGGTGCGTCCAGCCGTTGCGGGCATCGCGCGCGAGCCACTTCTGTCGCTCGTCGCGCAAGGCCACGGCGGGCGCGGTGCCGCCGCGGATGCGCTGGCGCACGCCGTCGAAGAAGCGGCCCGCGGCGTCGGGGATGTCCACGGTAGAGGCGAGCACCGCGCGCGCGCCCGCCTCGATGAACGCGGCCGGCAGGCTGAAGGGCTCATGGGTGGTGGTGGAGGCCAGCCGCCCCGCGCTGCACGCCGCGAGGAAGACGAGCGGCGCGCCCGCCAGCTTCTGCTGCCGGACGATGTCCGCCGTCAGCGCATAGCGGCCGTTGCCCTCGGGCGTCAGCACCACCAACGCGGCGTCGGAGAGGACCGGGTCGCTGATGCCGTGCGCGTGAATCTCGATTTCCGTCGCGTCCGACATGCCGGAGAGCACGCGCGAGGGCGTGGCGTCCGGGCCCGACAGCAGCTCCAGCGCCGTGGACTCCGTCTCGGTCGACGGCGTCCACGGGGGCAGCCGGGGCAGTTGCAGGAGCGCGGGCGCCTCCACGCTGGAGACCACCAGCCGCCGGGACGAGGGCGCGCCGCCAGGAGGCGGGACGGTGCGGCCCATGCGGAAGCTCCAGGGCTGGTCCGAGGGCAGCAGGTCCGTGCGCCCGAAGACAGGGGCCCAGGCCAGCACGTCCACCTGGGGGCAGCCTCGCAGCGCCTGCCGCACCCGCTCGGGAATGAGCTGCGCGCTGGGGCTCTCGGCGAAGGGCGCCTTGCGGTCTCCCTGGTAGTCGCCCACCAGCTCGCCGTCCGGTCCGCGCGCGACGGCCACGGAGCGCTCGCTGTGCACCGCTGCGGCCAGCGCGCACTTCGCGGGCACCTGCGTCTCCAGCTGCGCGGCCATCAACTCCAGCACCCGCGCCCAGTCGCCGGTGCGCCCCGCATCGGTGACGAGCGAGGAGTAGCTCAGCGTCCACGACTCGCGCGCCAGCACGTCGGTGGACGGCAGCTTCCGCGCGTCCTCGATGGCGCGCGTGAGCAACTCCACGCCCCGCTCATGCTCCCGGTCCAGCGCGAAGCGGCCCTCGATGTAGCGCGCGTACACGGCGTCGCCGGGTATCGGGTTGTTGACCCGCGCGACGTCGAACACGTGGCGCAGCCGCTCCGCGTCCTTCGGGTCCGGACGCGCGCGCGCCATCTCCGCGAACGTCGCGCCGAACATCAGGTCCAACGGCGCCTGGGGGCACGCGGCGGCGGCGGCCAGCGCGTCACGCGCGGCCTCCGGACGCAGCGCCAGGTAGGACGTGTGGGCCCGATTGATGTTCGGCCAGTAGCAGGGGTCGATGCGACCGCCGCGCGCGGACCACTCCTCCACATAGGCGAGCGCGCTGGAGAAATCGCCGCGGTCCCTCGCGATGTGGTTGAGGTTCTCCAGCGCCGTCAGCTCCAGGTCCCACTCCTGGAGCTGGCGCGCCCAGGACCAGGCGGTGCGCGTGTGCTGCTCGGCCTCCGTCAGCCGCCGCAGGTCCGCGTAGAGGATGCCCAGACGGCCCTCCAGCTCCACGCAGCGCACGGAGAAGGCGCCCTCGCGGCAGCGCTGGAGCGCGTTGAACAGGCGCTGCTCGGCCTTCCACCACTCCCCGTCCGCCACCTCCTTGCGGGCCCGCTCGCGCTCCAGATAGAGGCTGAACCAGGAGTCCTGGTCGCGCTGGGTTCGCGACTCCAGGTCCGGCAGGTAGCGCAGCGCGGCCTTGTTGTGCAGCGCCAGCCCGACGAAGAGGTCGTCCTCACTGGAGGCGCGCACCATCTCCACCAGCGACTCCGGCGCGGCGGCGCGCTTGCGCACCGCCTCCGCGTAACTCCGCGACAGCTCACCCCGGCGGGCGAAGTCGCGGGACGACACGCGCGTCACATAGTCCCCGAGCGAGGAGCCGCCCTGGATGCGGTCCAACTCCCGCGCCAGCGGCATCAGCGCCAGCACGCGCTCCTTCGACGGCGCCGCGCGGACCACGTCGTAGAAGTGCTGCCGGACGACCCCCGGACTCTGACGCGCTTCCTGGAGGGGCAGCGGCGCCTTCGCGTCGTCCATCAGCGCCAGCGTCGCGTCGCGCGCGCCGCGCCACTTCCTCGCCCGCTCCAGCGTCTCCTCGCGCAGCGTCAGCGCGTGCGCCTTCGCCTCGCGACTCCATCCCTGCTCACCGAGCGCGGCCACCTTCTCGAAGGTCTCCGCCGCCTTCATGGTGAGCCCCATGTCGCGCAGCACCAGCGCGCGGTTCCACAACGCCTGCGGGTGCTGGGGCTTCGTCGCCAGCACGCCATCCAGCAACCTCAGCGCCTGCTCGTGGGCTCCCTTCGCCAGGTGCACGGCGGCCAGATCGCTGTCGCGGTCCGGGGATGACGTCATCCGCTCCAGGAAGGAGCCGGACTGGTTCCACTCGCCCTGCAGGCCGTACGCGGCGGCGATGCCCGCCCAGTCGCCCTCCTCCTCCAGCCGGGCCAGCTCTTTCAACGGAATGGGCTCGGGAGGAATGAGACAGCCACCCGCGGAGACTCGCGGACGGTAACGGTCGGCTTCCGGGTAGGTGAGTCGGGCCTCGATGCGCGCGGACGCCCGGCGCTCGGCCCAGAATCGCGTCTCCACTCCGTTCCCCCCGGACGGTGTGCGCGCGAGCAGGAAGGTGACAACGAGCACGGGCGCGGCCAACGCCAGGACCAGGGCCTTGTCGTACGTCGACTTCAACATGCTGCCCCCTCGGGCGCCTCCCCCAAGCAGCCGCCCACGCGTTGGGTTCTACACCAACCCTCCTGCCTCCGCCGACTTTCGACGGAAAGCAGACACCCCTCCCCCAGGGTGCGGACGTTCGGGAGTCCACGTCCGTCTCGTACGAACGGACATGCCGCCGAATCCTCGGCACCGGTGACGCAGGTCCGGATTTCCCATGCAACGGCGGACGTGCGGGACGACGGCGCGTCCCCAGGCCGTGGAGCATGCGAGCACGACACGACGCGAGGTGGCCCGCGCACCCACCCGCGACGCGGCGCTCCATCCCCCCAGAATCACTGCGCGATGCGGCAACCGGCGAGCGAGCACGAAAGCGCCGTGCCGCTTCACTCCCCACCGGGCGAACGGACGAGGGCGCGCACCCCTGGGGGTTGGCAGCCAGTCATGAGCGGGAAGTAGCACGCCCGGCCGGGTGTCCCCATGCGCCAACCCGGAATGAAAGGACCTCGTTTGACCGCATTCCTTCGACTCGCCGCCCTGGTGTTGCTGGTTCCCTCACTCGCCTCCGCGGAGGTGGTGTGGAAGGGCGACTTCGAGACCGGAAACATTTCGCAGTGGACGCGCTCGCAGAGCGTCTCCAACAGCCGTCTTCAAGTGGTGACGGACATGGTGCGCGAAGGCCGCTATGCCCTGAAGGCCACCGTGCGCCAGGGCGATGACCCCATCGGCGCCAGCGGCAATCGCAACGAGTTGCTCTACATCAGTGAGGAGAAGGCGGGCTCCACGTACTTCTACAAGTGGAGCACGCTGTTCCCGAAGGACTACCCCCTGTCGGACGGGTGGCAGGTCTTCGCGCAGTGGCACCAGGAGGGCTGCTGTGGCTCGCCCCCGCTGGAGTTCTTCGTGAAGGGCGACCAGATGTTCCTGCGCGTGGGCGGCTCCGAAGGTCCCATCCCCTGGCAGGGCCCGCTCTCCCGGGGCTCGTGGCACGACTTCGTGCTCCAGGTGAAGTGGTCTTCCAACGCGAAGGTCGGCTTCGTGCAGCTCTGGCACAACGGCAAGCTGGCGCTGCCGAAGACGATGGGCGCCACGCAGTTCGGCAGCGAGATGAACTACCTGAAGCTCGGCCTGTACCGCGAGGACACCATCCAGCCCGAGGCGAGCGTGTACCACGATGGTTTCACCATGAGCACCGCGCTCGAGGACGTGATTCCCCCCGCGCCGGTGCCGGAGCCAACTCCCACGCCGACGCCCGTGCCGGAGCCGACTCCCACGCCGACGCCGGACCCCACGCCCACCCCCACCC
>NZ_JABUMQ010000156.1:0-25084 GCF_013336645.1 Myxococcus sp. CA039A
GGGAGAACGTGAAGCGCTACGCGAAGTCGAAGGCGGTGACGGAGTACGTGGAGCTCAAGGGCCGCTCGCACTACACCGTGGCGCAGCCGGGCTGGGAGGCCGTCGCGGACCTCGCCCTCAACTGGGCTACCGAGCACGCCACCGTCCGGAGCTGAGCATGGCGCGGCCCCCAGCGCCCCGGTCCTCGCCGAGCAGAGGGCCGGGACGCGAGAGCGGCCCGCCAGGATGAAGGCAGCAATGACAGACGGTGGCCTGGCTAGGACGCCTTGGAAACCGCCAGGACGAACCGCGCGTAGCCGAGTTCCGCCGCGTTCTTCATCAATTCGAGCGAGGCCCAGGCCACGATGTCTCCGAAGGGCTTGCCCTGCAGCGGCCAGCGCGTGCGCTCCGTCGAGCGCAGGTCTTCGTCGCCGAGTCGTTCGATGTGGGCCCGCCATTCTCCGTGCAGTCGATGGACCCACTCGCGCACGCCGTCGGCGGTGCCGGGCCAGTACACGGCCTCTTTGGTCAGGGTCGCATCCGCGAACGAGTGGTTGAGCACCATGGCCCACCAGAAGCCCAGATGCCATGTCAGCCAGGCGACGCTCGCGGGCCCCAAGTCATAGCCCTCGTGTTCGGGCCAGTCCGCGCGCCAGTGTCCGTCCGCGCCTTGTTGAACGTGAAGGCCCACCCGGCCCGGGCGGCGCAGGCACTCCTCCGTGGTCAATCCCTCGAGATGGTACTGGGTGAGCGCCCAGGCGATGTCGAGCTGCCCGAGGAGGGTGTCTCTGACGGGATGGGTCATGGGCCCCACGCTAGAGGGCACCCCCAGGCGCCGTCCATGGCGCGTGGCGCGCGTCAAGTCACCCACGTTCCGGGACGTCACGTGCCCCTGCTCGTGGAGCCGAGCGCCCAGCCATGCCCGCGAGGACCGCGCGGCCTGCGGCGCAGGGCCCCTCCCGCGGTTAGACTGCCGCCAATGAACTCCAGTCCATCCAGCCGCTCGGCCATCGTCGTGGCGGAGCTGGGGCCGACGAACACTGGAAAGACCCACCGGGCCATCGAGCGCATGCTCGAGCACGACACGGGGATGATGGGGTTGCCGCTTCGCCTGCTCGCCCGCGAGGTCTACGACCGGGTGACCGCCCGGGTGGGCGAGGGGCGGGTGGCCCTGATGACAGGGGAGGAGAAGCGGCTGCCTCCGCGCCCCGACTACTGGATTTGCACCGTCGAGGCGATGCCTCTGGACCGCACGGTCGACTTCCTCGCGGTGGACGAAATCCAGCTCGCCGCCCACCGTGAGCGCGGGCACGTCTTCACGGACCGTCTGCTGCATGCGCGAGGGCGCAAGGAGACCTGGTTCCTGGGCGCGGACACGATGCGGCCGATGCTCCAGTCGCTCATCCCCCACGCCTCGGTGAAGCGCGCCACGCGCCTGTCCCAGCTGCGCTACTCCGGGCGGCGCTCCCTGAAGAGCCTGCCTCCGCGCTCGGCCGTGGTCGCCTTCTCCGCGGACCGGGTGTACGAGCTGGCCGAGTCGCTTCGGCGCCTGCGCGGCGGGGTCGCCGTGGTGCTGGGCGCGCTGTCGCCCCGGACGCGCAATGCCCAGGTGGCGATGTATCAGTCCGGCGAAGTGCAGTACCTGGTGGCCACCGATGCCATCGGCATGGGGTTGAACCTGGACCTCAACCACGTGGCCTTCGCGGCGCTGTCCAAGTACGACGGTGCCGAGCAGCGAGACCTCTTCTCGGATGAGCTGGCGCAGATCGCCGGCCGCGCGGGCCGTCACCTCAATGACGGCAGCTTCGGCACCCTGAACACGCTGTCCGAGCTGTCCCCCCGGGTGGTCTCTTCCATCGAGTCACACCAGTTCCCCGCCGTGCGCAGCCTCATCTGGCGCAACGCCGAGCTGGACTTCGCGAGCCCGGAGGCGCTGCTGGACTCGTTGACCCGGGCACCCCGCCACAACGCCTTCATCCGGGTGGAGCGCGCGGATGACTTCGATGCGCTGAAGGACCTCTCCCAGGTCCCCGCCGTCCGGGACCTGGTGACGGACCGCGCGGGCGTCGAGCTCTTGTGGCAGGTCTGCCAGATTCCCGACTTCCGCAAGGGCCTCTTCGGCCAGCACGTCGGGCTGCTGCGGGAGACGTTCCTCCAACTCGCCGAGGGCGATGGGACGTTGGACGCGACGTGGCTCGGCAAGCAGGTGTCACCGCTCGACGACGTCTCGGGGGACCTCCACACGTTGATGGACCGGCTCGCCGCCATCCGCATCTGGACGTACATCAGTCATCGCTCGTCATGGTTGCATGACGCCGAGCAGTGGCAGGAGCGCACGCGCCACATCGAGGATGCGCTGGGGGATGCCCTGCATGAGCGACTCGTCGAGCGCTTCGTGCAGCGGGCCGCGCGCAGGAGCGCACGGCGCTTCGTGAGGGCCACGGCGCCTGTCGCTGGGAGCGGCTCCGACAGTCCCTTCGCCAAGCTGGGGCTCCTCCTGGGCGAGGTGGCGGGGGCGGATGGGCCGGCGCTGACGGAGGAGCAGTTCGTCCAGCGCGTCGTCGATGCGACGCATGAGGCCTTCGAGGTGGATGCGCTGGGAAGCATCTCGTTCGAGGGGCAGCCGCTGGCGCGACTGGTGCGCGGCACGGACCGGCGCTCGCCGCAGCTGGCCCTGGCGGAGCCGGAGGTCTGGACGGGGGGCGCGCGGCGGCGGCTCGAGCGGCGGCTGAACGCCCTGGCGAGGGACCTGGTCACCGAGGCGATGGGAGGTTTTCCCGCCGAGTCCCTCACTGGCGCGGGGCGCTCCGCGGTGACGCGGGGACTCTCCTACCGCCTGGCGGAAGGGGTGGGAGTGATTACCCAGGGCGAGGCCCGGGAGCAGTGGGGGCTGATGGACGAGGAGTCGCGAGAGCGCTTGAGGACGCTGGGCGTTCGCGAGGGGCGACGCTACTTCTACGTGGCCAACGCCCTGTCGCCTCCGGCGATGGAGCGGCGCTGCATGCTGACGGCGCTGTTTCTCCAGAAGCCCGCACCCAAGGGGGTGCCGAGTGAAGTTTCGCTCGAGGCGTCTGTGTTTGGCGCGCGGGAGGCGCGAGCCTTCGGATACGAGGTGCTGGGCTCCGCGGCGTTGCGAATCGATGTCGTCGAGCGGCTCGCCGATGCGCTGCGTCACCCGAACGGCGCGCAGCAGGCGCAGGCGCTCATGCAGGAGCTGCGGCTGGAGGCCGGCGCGCGCGCGGTGGTGCTCCGGGAATTGGGGGGCCCGTCGGGGAGCGCCGCGATGAAGCGCCGCCGCCGTCGCCGCCGAGGGACCCAGAACTCCCCCGCAGTGCAGCAGGCTGCGGGCTCGCATCCCTCCTCCCGGGAGAGCGGCACGGGTGCGCGGGGAGCCCGGGGCGGACCCAAGCCGGAGTGAGGACTGGCGACGGGTGCTGTCCATTGAGGCTGTTGGATTGAATTGAGCTGGGATTGCGGGACCTGTCCTCGGACGAACGTACGATGCCCGTGTTGAGTCGTGCGGGTGGCGCTTGGGGGATGGGTTGAATCATCGCAATCACTTCCCGCAAATACATATCGCTCGCATAAGCCAGACAAGTTCACCCGCGAGCGAGGGAGTCCCATGTCCAGCCAGCTCAGTCGTCGTGCGCAGTCAATCCCTTGCTTCCTTGTTCTCACGCTCGGAGTCGTCCTCTTCGCCAGTCCAGCGAGCGCGCAGCTCGTGGCCCTGGAGTGCCCTGGCACCATCGCGGCGACGTACAATCCAGGCATCAAGCTCGAAGCCCAGGCCATCTCCGCGACGGCGATGGGAAGCTTCGGGCCCTGCGTCGGTGTGCCGCTGACCTTGCCCTCCGGTACCTTCACCGCCACTGGCGGCGGCACCTTGAGCTGTGTGACGGGAGATTCAACCTTCGATGCGGTCATCAACTGGAATGACAACTCCACGAGCAACGCGTCCGTCACCGCCACCATCGACGTACGCCCCGGGGGCGCGGTCGTCGTCTATACGGGGACCCTGAGCAGTGGGAAGTTCAACGGCGCGACCATTGTCATCACCGTGGCCCTCCTCACGACGGACCTCGACAACTGTCTCACCGCGCAAGGCGTGACGTTCACCAGTGGCGCGGGCACCATCACCTTCGCCAAGGTCCTGTGACGGCTCGCCCCGGCACGGGTCCAAGCCCGTGCCGGGGCGGCATGCGCCCGAGGTGAGGGGTTAGCGGAGCGCTGGCAGCACCCGCGCGGCGAAGGCGTCGATGAACGGCTCCTGCCAGCGATTGACGTTGTGCAGGTACAGGCGACTGAATCCGAGCGCCACGTCCTGGGAGAGCCAGTCCACGTGGCGCTGGAGGCTGGAGGACACGCGCACGTGGCCCTCCAAATCCCTGGGCTGCACCGTGCGCGCAAGCTCCTCGAACTGGGAGGGGCGGCGCAGGTCCGTGAGCACGGAGCTGGCGAAGATGTTCGGAGCCCACTGCTCCATGGCGCCCTGGAGCGCGGCCTGCTCGTCCTCGGCCCACGACAGCTGCACCTTGAGGAACATGGGCTTGCCCTCGCCGCCTCCGCGACGAAAGGCCTCCACCATCTTCCGCAGCTCCTCGGGAGGCCTGCTCACGGTGATGAGGCCATCCGCCCAGCTCCCCACCCACTCCGCCGTCTGGGGAGTGATGGCCGCGCCCACCAGCAGGGGCGCCTGGGCCGGGCGTGAGTAGAGCTTCGCCTCCTCCACCCGGACGAGTCCTCGGTGCGTCACCGTCTCCCCCCGGAAGAGGGCGCGCATCACCTCCACGCAATCCCGCAGCCGCGCGTTGCGCACATCCTTCGGCGGCCAGGGCTCCCCCGTCACGCCTTCGTTGACGAGCTGCCCGCTGCCCAGTGCCGCCCAGGCGCGTCCTGGGAACATCTCCGCGAGCGTCCCCAGTGCCTGCGCGATGATGGCGGGGTGGTAGCGCTGTCCCGGTGCGTTCACCACGCCCAGGCTCGTCAGCTTCGTGGTGGCCAGGGCCGCGCCCATCCAGCTCCAGGCGAAGCCGCTGTGTCCTTGTGTCTCGCTCCAAGGGTGGAAGTGGTCGGAGTTGAGCGCCGCCGTGAAGCCCGCCGCGTTCGCGCGCTGTACCAGCCGGAGCAGTTCGCTGGGAGGAAACTGCTCGTGGGAGGCGTGGTAGCCGAGCGTGAGCATGCGCGCGCACGGTGGTGTCGCCTTCTTGGTTTCGCGAGTCCACCTGATGACCAAGTGTGCGCTGTCGCACGCATGTGTCACGTCGTGGCGGCGCCTCTGCCTCGGCGTCCCCACCCTGCACGCAGGGAGACGGATGATTCAGGACCTCTGGTACAAGAACGCGGTCATCTACTGCCTGGACGTCGAGACGTTCATGGACGGAAACGGCGACGGCGTGGGCGACTTCATCGGCCTCCAGCGTCGCCTGGACTATCTGGCCGGCCTGGGTGTCACCTGTCTGTGGTTGATGCCCTTCCACCCGACGCCCAACCGCGACAACGGCTACGACATCACCGACCATTACGGCGTGGACCCCCGGCTGGGGACCCCCGGTGACTTCGTAGAGTTCACGCACCAGGCGAAGCAGCGCGGGATGCGCGTCATCATCGACTTGGTCGTCAACCACACCAGCGACAGGCACCCGTGGTTCCTGGACGCGTGCAAGGGCCGCGACAGCCGCTTCCATGACTTCTACGTGTGGTCCGACAAGAAGCCCCGCGACGCGCACGAGGGCATGGTCTTCCCTGGCTCGCAGAGCACCACCTGGACCCATGTCCCCGCGGTGAAGCGCTGGTACTTCCATCGCTTCTTTCCCTTCCAGCCGGAGCTCAACGTCGCCAACCCCGCCGTGCGCGAGGAGCTGCTCAAGGTGATGGGCTTCTGGCTGGAGCTGGGCGTGTCCGGCTTCCGGGTGGACGCGGTTCCCTTCCTCGTGGAGCTCAAGGGGACGAAGGACCACGGGAACAAGGACCCGTACGCGCTGCTCAGCCGGATGAGGGAGTTCCTCTCGTGGCGCAGCGGGGATGCCATCCTCCTGGCGGAAGCCAACGTCACCATGGACGAGGTGATGAATTTCTACGGCAAGGAGGGGGACCGGATGCAGATGGTCTTCAACTTCGCCGCCAACCAGAACTTCTTCCTCTCGCTGGTGACGGAGGACGCGACGCCGCTGGTGGAGGCGCTGCGCTCCGCGCCCCGGCTACCCCAGCTGGCGCAGTGGGCGAACTTCCTGCGCAACCATGACGAGCTGGACCTGGGGCGGCTGCCAGCCGCGGCGCGCAAGCGCGTCTTCGCGGAGCTGGGCCCGGAGCCGAGGATGCAGCTGTATGGGCGGGGACTGCGCAGGCGGCTTTCCCCCATGCTCGCGGCGGACCGTCGCCGGCTGGAGCTGTCGTTCAGCCTGATGCTCTCGCTGCCGGGCACTCCGGTGCTCTGGTACGGGGACGAGCTGGGCATGGGCGAGGACCTGTCCCTGCACGAGCGGCAGAGCGTGCGAACGCCCATGCAGTGGTCCAACGAGCCCCATGGAGGCTTCACCCGGGCGCCGGAGCCCTTCCGCCCGGTGGTGGCCAACGCTCCCTTTGGCTTTCCCCAGGTGAATGTCGAGCAGCAGCGCAGGGACCCGTCCTCGCTGCTCAACTGGATGGAGCGCATGGTGCGCATGCGCAAGGAGTGCCCGGAGCTGGGCTGGGGCGCGTGGAAGCTCCTGCGTGTGAAGCCTCCGCACGTGCTCGCGCTGCGCTACGACTGGAAGGGCGAGACGCTGGTGATGCTGCACAACCTGTCTGGCAAGGCATGCGAGGTGGGCTTCTCGCCCGGCGGGCCTCCGGCTCGGCTGGTGCACCTCCTGTCGGAGGCGCACTCCGCGCCGGGCAAGGCAGGGCGACATCGGGTGACGCTGGAGGGGTACGGCTACCGGTGGTTCCGGATGGAGCCCCGCGCCGTGCCCGCCGCCACGGCTTGAGCGCTCGCGGCGCGTACCTGCCTCGGGCGGCGGCGCGCTAGGCTGCCACCCATGCTGACGGGTGGTGGGTCGAGGATTCTCGCGGGAGTCGGAGTCGTGGGCGCGGTGGGCTTCCTCCTCGCGATGGACACGGGGCGCCCCGAGGTCCGGCTGATGACGAAGGCGGTGCCCATGCTCTGCCTGCTCCTGTGGCAGTGGCCACCCCGGGAGCGTTATGCCCGCTGGGTCTTCGCGGGGCTTGCGCTGTCGCTGCTCGGCGACGTGTTGCTGGACCTGGGGCCGGAGTTCTTCCTGCCCGGCCTGGGCGCCTTCCTGTTGGCCCACGTGAGCTACACCGCCGCGTACCTCACCGTGACGCGCGGGCTCCAGTGGATGAGGGCGCTGCCCTTCCTGCTCCTGGCCGTGAGCGCCAGCGTGTTCCTGTGGCCCGGCCTGGGGGACATGGCGCTCCCCGTGACAGTCTATGTCGCCGTCATCTGCACGATGACCTGGCGCGCGGCGGCGATGCTGGGCACGCCCGGCCTGTCACGCCTGGAGCAGCGGGCCGCGTTCGCCGGCGCGCTGTTGTTCGCCGTCAGTGACGGACTGCTCGCGATCAGGCTCTTCGTGCAGCCCGTGCCCGGTGCTGGATACGCCATCATGTTGCTGTACTGGGCCGCGCAGCTCAGCATCGCGGTCTCCGCTCGCGGGCCGCGCGCCCACCCCGCGAGCGCCGGGCACTCCCTGGCTTGAGGGGGCCCGCGCGGTGGCGGGCGCCCCTCGCCGCACCTGTCAGTGGCGGGTTTCCTTGGGCGCGCTGAACGAGCGCAGGAACTCGATGAGCAGCCGCGCGCCGTAGCCCGTGGCCCCCTTGGAGCGCCACGCCTTGTCGCTGTCGATTCGCGAGGTCCCCGCCATGTCGATGTGCGCCCAGGGAATGCCGGCGACGAACTCCTCCAGGAACAGGCCCGCGGTGATTTGACCCGCGTTCACCCCGCCGATGTTCTTGAGGTCCGCGACCTCTGAATCGAGCTCCTGTCGCAGGCGCTTGTCGAGCGGGAACTGCCACACCGTCTCGTCGGACTTCTCGGCCGCGGCACGCACCTGGTCGACGATGCCCTGATGGTTGCCCATGACCCCGGCGTTGTCGTTGCCCAGGGCCCGCTCACAGGCTCCGGTGAGCGTGGCGATGTCGAGGATGGCGTCGGGGGCCGGCTTCTCCTCTGTTGCCAGGACCAGTCCGTCCATCATCACCAGCCGGCCCTCGGCGTCGGTGTTCAGGACCTCGATGGTCTTCCCGCCCCGGGCCGTCAGGACGTCGCCGAGCCGCATCGCCTTGCCTCCCGGCATGTTGTCCGTGCACATGAGATACCCGGTGACGGAGGCCTTGACGCCGAGCGCGGACAAGGTGGACATGGCGGCAAGGATGGCCGCCGCGCCGGACATGTCTGTCTTCATCGCGGCGTGGACCAGGTCGTTGGGCTTCAGGCCGAGTCCGCCCGAGTCATACATGATGCCCTTGCCAATCAACGACACGCGGCCGAGGGGCTCGAGGGCCTTGCCTCGCTCGTCTTTCGGCCGATACGAGAGCTTGATGAGGCGCGGAGGCTCCGCGCTCCCGGCATTCACCCCGAGCATGCCGCCGCAGCCCATCTTCGCGAGGGCCTTCTCGTCGAAGACCTCGATGTCCAGCCCCGACGCGGCCGCCACCACGCGGGCAATCTCCTCCACGCGGCGCGCGGTGAGGAGCGTGGCCGGCGCGTTGGCCAGGTCGCGGGCCAGCTCGGTGGCCCGGGCCGTGATTCGGCCACGCTCGACGCCGCGCTTCACCTCTTCGAGGGGTAGCGACGACGACAGGAGGGTGAGGGCCTCCAGGGGCGGCTCCTGCTGGGACGTGCGCTTGAGCGGGCGATAGCGATAGCGCGCCAGGAGGACTCCCTCGACGACCGCCTGCGCGGCGACGTCGGGCGCGATGCCGCCGAGGTCCGGCAGCGTGAAGCCGAGGTGGACGTAGTGGCCCGCCGCCCGTGCGAAGGCAGCCGCGGCATCGCGCAGGGACGCGAGGTCACTGTCTGCCTTTTCTCCGATGCCGACGACGACGAGCGCCGAACCCTCCGCGCGTGGAATGACGAGGGACTGGCCGACCTTGCCCGTAAAGCCAGCCGCCTTGAGCTGGGCCCGGTTGAGCCCCAGCTCACGGGGGACCTCCCCATCGACTCCGACGGGGATGCCCAGGACGCCCGCCTCTTTGGGCAGGGCCCGTGAGACCTGGAGCGTGGTGGCCTCGAGCTCATCCACGGAAGGCGCGGGATGGAAGTCAGACACTGCTTCCGCATGGTACGTTGGAAACGTCATCGTCATGGCTCTGTCCTCGGGCGCTGTGCCAGCGCGGCGCTGACTGTCGAACTCGCGAAAATGTAGTCACGCGATATCCGGCGCGGTCATGCCCGCTGCCGAAGACGAGCCCCTCGTCGACTGGCCGCCAGGGAGCGGCCGGCCTCAGGCGTCGGGGCTCGACCTGAACAGGCTCAACCCGAGCCGCTGCGACAGGAAGCGCGCGGCGAGCTGCCCCTGGACGCTGTTGCCCGCGGCGTCGAGCCGTGGGGCGAACGTGCCCAACCCACCCTTGCCCGGCGCGACGGTGACGATTCCGCCGCCAATGCCACTCTTGCCGGGAGTGCCCACGTCATAGAGCCAATCTCCCGAGGTCTCATACATCCCCGCCGTGGCCATCACCGCGAGCGCGTGGTGGCAGACCTCCGCGTCGACCACCCGGGTCCGGGTCACCGGGTTGACACCTCCGTCCGCCAGCGTGGCCCCCATCACCGCGAGGTCCCTGGCGGTCACCGCGAGCGAGCACTGACGCGTGTAGAGCTCCGTCGTGAGGGAGGGCTCTGTCTCCAGGCGGCCCAGGCCATGCAGCAGCCAGGCGAGCCCCTGGTTGCGGTGGTGTGTCTTCGTCGCGGAGACATACACCTCCTCGTCGAGCACGAGGGGCCTGCCGGCGAAGCGTGACAACCCCTCGTGGATGAACCGCCACCGGGCCTCGGGGCTGGTGCCCGGCACCAGGCTCGTCGTCGCGAGCGCTCCTGAGTTCACCATGGGGTTGGTGCGCCCGTCCGGGCTCTGGTCTATCGCCATGGCCGAGTTGAACGGCAGGCCGGTGGCATTGACCCCCAGCTTGCGCCGCGCCACCTCCGGGCCCAGCGCCTGGCAGACGAGGGCGAAGACGAACGGCTTGGACACGCTCATGAGGGTGAACGGGTGGTCCACGTCGCCCGCTCCGTGGCTGCTGCCGTTGATGCCGGCGATGCACACGCCGAAGAGGCGGGGGTCCACCCTCGCCAGCGCGGGGTAGACCTGGGAGCACGCTCCCTCCGTGTTCTCTCGATGGCGTCGGTGCGCCTCGATGACCAGCTCCCCGACTCGCTCCGAAGAGGGGAGGTGTCCGGTGGAGATGAAGGCCGCCTCGTCTGCCGTGTCCATGCGTGGCGGCCCTCCTGCTCGGAGTGGAGAGGCGAGGCGTTGCTCGCCTCGTCGGTCATCGGTCCCCTGGCGTTGGCTTCGCTGGAAGGGTTCGGTCGCGAGGGGTGGTTGTCAATGCCGCGGGCAGGCCTACTGCGCCTCGAGCATCAGGAAGCTGAAGTCCGCCGTCCCACTGCCGCTCGCCTTGGGGGCGTTGGAGTGGCAGCCCATGCAGGACGCGGTCGGCTGGATGAAGGTCTCCATCGTCGTGTTGGCGAGCACTGGCGGCGTTCCCTGGGGCGCTCCACCCGTGGCCCACTGGGTGCTGATGAGCTGGTAGTTGGCCCAGACGGAACCCTTGAGCAGCCCCCGGTAATACGCATTCAGGCTGGGGTCGGCCTGGATGGGCGTGGTGCGAGTCACCTGCACCGGCGCGTTGAGCGGCCCGCCGTCCGGAGCGAGCTCCGTGTACGGCTGGGTCGCCGTCTGCTGGTTGGGCTGGCAGTTCGTCGTGCAGTGCGGGTTGAAGAAGGACGACGTCGTGTTGTCCACCTGCTCGAAGGTGGACCAGAACCACTTCGCCTGGCTGGCCGTCTTGTGGATGATGTGCAGTCCCACCAGTCCCACGGTGACGGGGTTGGCTCCGGGACTCGGGGCGCCCGACTCGTCGTTGAGGACCCACGCCTTGCGCATGTAGAAGCGCTTTCCGGCGACCTCCTGCGCGGACAACACCTTCCACGCCGCCTTGACCTCCATGGCGCCCACCGGACCGCAGGGTTTGCCATTGCAGGGCCCGGGGTTCTGGGTGGGGCCGGTGGGGAAGGAGATGGTGGCGCTCGTCTGACCCGCCGCGTTCCAGAGGTTGTTGGTGATGAGGTAGTTGTACTCGTCCTGGTTCAGTCGCTTCTCGTAGCGCACGAACCGGCCGTTCTGGTCCGTCAGGGGTCCGCCGACGGCCTGCTTGATGTCGGGGAACCTCTCGATGACGATGGCGGACGCCTTGGAGTCACTCACGAGCAGCTTGTCCACGTTCGCGTTGACGGCCTCGAGTCGGCCGGCCTCGGTCAGCTTCGTCAGCCGCCGCAGCTTCGTCTCCAGGGCCGCCGGCGTGTTGAACGTGCACCAGGCGCCGGGCTTGCTCCCGGGTGGCACGAAGATGTCGGTGTCCTCCGGGTAGGTCTCCCAGACGGTCGGCCCCTGTCCCGTGAGGATGCTGACCTGGGTGTTGGGCGCGCACGCGGACGTCGTCGCCGGCCAGTTGAGCGCGATGAAGGTGTTCCACGAGTAGACGTCCACGTCGGACTGGAACTCGCCGAAGCGAGGGCACGCGTCCACTGGCACCACCGACTGCGCGGGGGTGATGGCCGTGGCGCACGTGGAGCCGGGACAGGTGGGGTCCGGGTTGCACCCCGGCGGGAGTGCCTGGGCGGACGGAGTGTCCGTCGAGCCCACCGGAGAGGATGAGGGCGACGTGGTGGCACAGGCGACGATGACGGCTCCGGCGAGGACCCCGCCCACCGTCAGCTGACGCAGGAGAGTGTGAGAGACGCTCATGGACGACCCAGGGGTAAGAGGGGACGACTGCGACGCTGCCCGTGCAAGGCGAGGGCCCCTGTCCAGGAGTGGCTGCAACCTCCCGGAAAGAGGAACGAGCCCCACCGGGCCCGCATCCACCCGCGTCGTGTGCGGACGCTGGTGCGTTGGTGCATCACGCAGCCAGGCGCGCCAGGGTGCCCGTGGGAAGCACCCCGCGCCAGCCAGGGGGAGGGGAGGGGTGCTCGATTCAAGACACCGTGAGGGTGTGTGGGTTCAGCGCGGTGGGGCTTTCGCGCGGCGGGGTGGGCCCTTGATGATGTGGCCATGCCCCGCCGCCCCGCGCTTCCCGTCGTGCTGCTGCTCTCGCTGTCGTCCGCCTTCCTGCTGGGCGCGGCGCCTCCCGCCGCGACGGGGGCGGCGAGCTCCGCTCCGGTGACGCTCCGGTGGAAGGTGCCGCAGGAGTCGTTGGGCTACGCGTACACGACGGAGGACACGGACCCCCAGGGCGGCCGGATGCGCGTGGACCTCTCCAGCCTCAAGTCGCAGGGCGTCTCAGTGGGCAAGCGTCGGCAGCTCTTCACGATTCAGCAGCCCACGCAGGCCGAGATGGTACTGGTGCTCACGCCGAAGCCCTCGGGCGACGTGGCCGCCAAGGTGGTGGTGACGCGGATGGACATGCCCAAGGCCAGGCGCCCGTCGAAGCAGGACCAGGCGATGGCGAAGGCGATGAAGTCCATGGAGGGCACGGTGCAGTTGCGTGGGAGCCTGACGCCCTCGGGGTTGGTGACCAGCGACCTCAAGCGAGAGCAGCGCAACCTGCTGGCGTTCATGGTGGAGCTGCCGACGAAGCCGGTCTCCGTGGGGGAGGTGTGGACCCACAGCGCGGACCTCCTGAAGATGGGCGGCCGGTGGCAGGGCGAGCATGAAGTCCTCAACCGCGTGGAGCTGGTGGCGCTGGAGCGCGAGGCGGAGGGGCGCACGGTGGCCGTCATCGACTTCACGCTCGCGGAGCGGCACGACGGCAAGTTCGAGCACTCCGACCCGTCGAAGTCGATGCCTGGGATGATGGAGATGTCCTACGTGGCGCGAGGCGAGTTCCTCGTCGAGGAAGGCCGCTGGAGGCGCATCGCCGGTCAGATGTCCACGCTCTCCAAGGGCCTGATGACAGGCAACACCGCGCAGCGGTTCGTCATGGTGCCGCTCGCGCCCATTCCCGCCGAAGTCCTCGCCGCCGAGTGACACGTGGGGGCCGGGGTTCTCTCAACCCAGGGGCTGCGAGGTCATTACCCACTCCGTGGGCAGGTGAGAGGCGTTGCCCTAGAATCCCGGGTTCTCCTCGTTGAAGTGAGGCTGTCTCCTGGACCTGGCAACGCTGAACAAGCTGCTCTCGGTGGGTGTGCAGAATGGCGCATCGGACATCCATTTCCGCCCGGGTGACCCGCCCATCTACCGGGTGAACGGCGCATTGCGCCCCCTGAAGATGGACAAGCTCCAGGCGGACCACACCAAGCAGGTGGCGTTCCACGTCATCACGGACCCCTCCATCAAGAAGCAGCTGGACACGCTTCAGGAGTGCGACGCGTCGTACAGCCTGCCGGGCGTCGCGCGCTTCCGGGTGAACATCTACCGTCAGCGGGGCTCGCTGGCGTGCATCCTGCGCATCATCCCGGATGAAATCCCTACCATCGACGGGCTGGGTCTGCCGCAGGTGCTCAAGACGATTGCGAGCAACGAGCGAGGGTTGGTGTTGGTGACGGGCGCGACGGGCTCCGGGAAGAGTTCCACGTTGGCGTCCATGATTGACCACATCAATCGCACGGAGAACCTGCACGTCCTCACCATCGAGGACCCCATCGAGTTCATCTACAAGAACATCAAGTCGTCCATCTCCCAGCGCGAGATTGGCTCGGACACGACGAGCTTCGCGGTGGCGCTGAGAGGGGCGCTGCGCCAGGACCCGGATGTCATCCTGGTGGGAGAGATGCGCGACACGGAGACCATCGACATCGCGCTCAAGGCGGCGGAGACGGGCCACCTGGTGCTCTCCACGGTGCACACGACGGATGCCTCGCGCACCATCAACCGATTGGTGTCCGTGTTCCCCGCGGAAGAGCAGACGATGGTGCGCATGCGACTGGCGGACTGTCTGAAGGCGACGGTGTCCCAGCGGCTCCTGCCCCGGGCCAGCGGAAAGGGGCGCACGGTGGCGCTGGAAATCATGGTGCAGACGAAGACGGTGGAGCAGTACATCCGGGATGACCGCGCCAACGAGCTGAAGGACGTCATCGAGAAGGGCCGCGACATGTTCGGCATGCAGTCCTTCGACCAGCACCTGACACAGCTCTACCGCGAGGGGCTCATCACCCTGGAGACCGCCCAGGGCGCCGCCTCCAACCCGGCTGACTTCCAGCGCGCGCTCGAGTTCGATTGAGCCCTGGGCACGGCCCGTCCCGTCCGAGCCGTCCGTTTCCGCTCGAGAGGGTCAGAGAGTGCAGTTCTGGTTGCCGGTCAGGGACTCGTTCGTCGCGCTGATACAGGAGCACGGACGACTCCCACGGCACTTGAACGAGTTGGACGCCTCGCACAGGTCGCTCACGCGCTTCCAGCGCCTGATGGACTGGTCGACATCGTCATACCGGGTGAAGAGCTCATCCCCACGGACCGCGAAGGTGAAGACGTCCTGGTTGGACTCCAGCGAGCTCTCGCCCGAGGTGTCGCAGGAGGTGGCCCTCGTCATCACCAGCTTTCCGTCCGCCACCTTCCAGGTCCCCAGCGTGTTGTCCCAGACCTGCTCCATGTGGATGAAGGAGCTTCCCTTGATGAGCATGGCTTCGGTGGACCGAGCACCGAGGCCCTGCTCGAGGCGATAGAGGCCGTCCGGAAGGGTGCCTCCGGTGAGCGCCGGCGCGTTCGTCACCTCGGTGTCGTCCACGCTCATGTTCGAGCACCAGCTCATGGCATGGCACTGGAGCGCGCCCCCCTCCTCTTCCTTTTCATGGGAGTCGCCACATGCCGTGGCGAGGAGGGACAGCGAGAGGGACAGTGACAGGGCACGCAGCATCTTCTTCATCGGGTCCTCCTGCATCACGTCGGTGGGGAACCAACCCCCGACAGGAGGAGACAGGCCGGAGCCCGCTGTTGCGGAAAATCGACGGGCCCCTTCTCGCCGTGGGTGGCTCGTCAGAAGAGGAAGTCCGTGGTGAGGAAGTCCGACTCCCGCCGGGTCAGGATGGATTGGACGAGCGTGGTGTTGGCGGGCGTCGTCTTCGTGGCGACGAGCGTGCGGATGGAGAACACGCGCAACGCATCCGCGACGGACAGCGTGCCCTCGGCGGAGTCCTTCCTCCCGTTGAAGGGGAAGGTGTCCGGGCCTCGCTGGCACTGGCAGTTGAGGTTGATGCGGCCGACCTGGTTGGAGAACGCGTCGATGAAGCGGCCGATGCGCGCCGAGTCCTTTCCGAACAGGCTCAGCTGCTGGCCGAACTGGGAGTTCACCACCAGCCGCACCACCTCCTCGTCCTCGTCGAACACCATCACCGGGACGACGGGGCCGAACTGCTCCTCGCTCGCCAGCCGCATGTCCTGCGTCACCGGGTACACCACCGTCGGCGCGTAGAAGGAATGGGCCGCCTGGCCTCCCGTCGCGTTCACCACGCGCGCACCCTTGGACACCGCGTCGTCCACGAGGCCCTGGAGGTAGTCCGCCTTGCCCGGCTCGGGCAGGGGCGTGACGGAGACGCCCGGCTCCCACGGCATGCCGGGCTTGAGCTGGTCCACCGCGGCGGTGAACTTCTTCAGGAAGGCATCGACGATGCTCCGGTGCACCACGAGCAGCTTGAGCGCCGTGCACCGCTGGCCGTTGAAGGACAACGTCCCGGTGATGCACTCCTTCACCGCCTCATCCAGGTTCGCGTCCTCCAGGATGATGGCCGGGTTCTTCGCGTCCAGCCCCAGCACGGACTTCAGGCGGTGGGGCCGGGGATGCATCTTCTTCAACTCACTGGCGCCCCGGTTGGTGCCGATGAAGGCGAAGAGGTCCACCTGGCCGCTCTCCATCAGCGCGCCCACCGTCTCGCGGCCCTTGCCGTAGATGATGTTGATGACGCCCGGCGGGAAGCAGTCGCGGAACGACTCCAGCAGGGGGCGGATGAGCAGCACACCGAACTTCGCCGGCTTGAACACCACCGTGTTGCCCATCAGCAGGGCGGGGAAGAGCGTGCTGAACGTCTCGTTGAGCGGGTAGTTGTAGGGCCCCATGCACAGCGCCACGCCCATGGGGGCCCGGCGAATCTGCGCCATGATTCCCTGCTCCTGCACGAAGCGGGACGAGGTGCGGTCCAGCTCCTTCAGCGCGCGGATGGTCTCCACGATGAGGTCGATGGTGCGGTCGAACTCCTTCTCGGAGTCCGGCTGCGTCTTGCCAATCTCCCACATCAGGAGATTCACCACTGCCGTGCGCTGGGCACGCATCGCCACCACGAAGCGCTCGACGGCTTCGATGCGCTCGGCGACCTTCATCGTCGGCCAGACCCCCCGGCCCAGGTCATACGCCTTCACGGCCGCCGCGAGCGCCTCCAGCGACTCGCGAGAGGTGAGCAGTGGCGTGGCGCCCATCACCTTCTGCTTCAGGCCCTCGGGCGTCTTCACGTAGACGGGGCTGCGCACGGGGCTGAGGTCTCCCGCCCATGTCCGAAGCTCGCCGCCGACCAGGTACTCGCGCTGCTCGAGATAGGCGGGGAGCCGCACACCCGGGGGAATCTGCTCGTCGGTCGGAAAGAGGTCAGCCAGTGCCGTCATGGGGGCCCTTTTTAACGGACCCCTCGCGGACTGGCACGCCTTCCAGCGTCCCTAGAAGGAGGTCTGGAGGCCCCCCTCGCCGCCGGACATCCAGTGTGGCGCAGTGGAACGAGCCGCCGAAGGAGTTGAAGCTCCGGACGTCGCAGAGCAGTGGTTTGAAGCCCCACTTCTCCGACGCGGGGACCGTGGAGCGGCGCAGCGGGCTGTCGTGCTGCCCGTACCTCATGGGCGGCCGGCTCCGGGGGCTGGAGGCCTGGGTGGCGCACTTCATCCGGAGCGAGGGCTGAGCACGGGCGCGTGCCTTGGGGAATCGAGCGAGGCGACGACCTCCGGAAGGTGGGGGCAGGCGACCGGGGGCTGGCGGATTGCCTGGCCTGGGGGCTTCACGGTCGGCTGACCGCATGAGCCCCCGGGGCTCCCGTGCGTAGATCTGGAGCGAGTCCCGCTTCCCCCTGGAAGGGACACGGGGGCGATGGGGTTCGTGAGGGAGGGCGCGCGAGGGGGTCCGTGAGGACGCGCCGCGCAGTCGTTTCAGGAAGGAGCCGCGCGTGATGCACGAGGGGGATGCCTCCGCCGCTCGGGTGGGGGACTTGCTGGCCGGTTGGGAGAGTGAGCTGAGGGCTCGCTACGTACGCCGGGTGGAGCGGGAGCGCGGTCCCCGGGGCCTCGCCGAAAGCAGGCTGGTGGAGATGCTCCCCGTGCTCCTGGAAGCCCTCACCCGGGCGCTCTGGGAAGCGCGCGTTCCTCCGTCTCCCGCCATGCTCCATGCCCTGCGCGTCGGGCAGGCGGAGCGCTGGCAGGAACGCCCGGACGCGGACGTGGGCCTGCTGGCGCGAGAGTACGGCCTGTTCCACGACTGCCTGCTGGAGTTGCTCGAGGAGGTCGGGGCGCGCGCGTCCCTTCGTGAGCTGCGAATCGTGGAGGCGGTGCTGGCGGAGGCGACCGCGGACGCGGTGAGTCGCCACTCGGCGAACTCCCACATGCATGATGACGGTGCCTGGCTCCAGGCCATCATCGACCACGCCCCGCCCGTCATCTTCGCGAAGGACGCACAGGGGCGCTTCGTCCTCGTCAACCGGAGCTTCGAGGAGGCGCTGGGGATACCGCGCTCGCGCATCCTCGGGAGGACGGACTACGGCCTGTTCCCCTTCGATGTGGCGCACAGCAACCGTGAGCACGACGCGCGGGTGCGCGACACGCACGCGCCCCTGATGGCGGACGAGTACATCCCCGGCGTGAAGGGCGTGCGCACCTGGTTCGCCATGAAGTTCCCGCTGCCCGGCGGGGCGCGACCGGACGGCCCCTTCGTCTGCGGCATCTCCACGGACATCACCGACATCCGCCGCACGAACGCGGCCCGGGACTTCCTGCTGGAGGCGGGGAGGGTGCTGTCAGCCTCGCTGGAGCTGGAGGCGACCCTCCGGAGCCTCGCGGGCCTGGTGGTGGCGCACCTGTCCGACTACTGCACGGTGGACCTGCTGGATGGGGAAGGGAAGCTCGTCCGGCTGGAGGCCGCCGCGAGGGAGCCTTCGCGCCAGGAGCTCATCCGCCGCATCATGCCCTACGCTCCCCGCGTGGACGTGGACACGCCGCTGAGCCAGGCGCTGGCTCGAGCCGAGGCCCTCGCCGTGCCCCAGGTGACGCCGGACTGGTTGGAGTCCGTGTCCACCAACGCGGCGCACCGCGCGCTGCTGGAGGCCCTGTCGCCCCGGTCCTCCGCGCTGGTGCCGCTGGTGTCTCGCGGGCGCGCCCTGGGGCTCATCCACCTGGTGTGGACGCGTCCGCATGCGCCCGCGGAGATGGAGGCGCTGGTGGAATTGGCGCGAGGCGCGGCCGACCGCGCGGCGGTGGCCATCGAGAACGCGCGGCTGTACCGGGAGGCGCGCGAGGCGGTGCGGGTCCGCGAGGACGTGGTGGCCATCGTGAGCCACGACCTGCGCAATCCCCTCAACGCCATCCACCTGACGGCCACCGCGCTGCTCCGGCGCGCCGGGCTGTCCGAGGAAGGGGTGAAGGGAATCGGACGCATCCGCGATGCGACGCAGCGGGCCACGCGCATGATTCGCGACCTGCTGGACTTCACCCAGGCGCGCGTGGGCGAGCGCATTCCCATCCGGCCGCGTCCCATGGATCTGCATGGACTGATACGGCAGGCCGTGGATGAGCTGTTGCTCGCGCATCCCCAGCGGCACGTCCACGTGGAACTGCACGGAGACGGGCGGCTGGACGCGGACGAGGACCGGCTGGCGCAGGTGGTGACCAACCTGGTGGGCAACGCGCTCCAGCACAGCGAGCCGGGCTCGCTCGTGCGGGTGGTGCTCCGGCAGGAAGAGGAAGGCGTGTGCCTGGAGGTCCACAACGCGGGCGCTCCCATTCCTCCGGACCTGTTGCCCACCCTCTTCGAGCCGTACCGGCGAGGCCCCGAGGCACGCACGAATAAAGGCAGCATCGGCTTGGGGCTCTACATCTCCCGGCAGATTGTCCTGGGGCATGGTGGGCGCATCGACGTGGACTCCGCCGAGGAGGGCACCCGCTTCAGGGTGTGGCTGCCTCGCCCGGTCGAACCTGGGCTTCGCCCGGAGAGGTGGGGTATTCATCCGTCAGGTACCCCATGAAAAACCCCATCATCGCGACACGAGAACTCGGCCGAGGCGCCGCACGGTTTCATGACCTCGTCTACATCGTCAGCAAGGGCAAGACGCTGCTCAGGGACGAAATCGCGCATACCAGCGTGGTGAGCGTCGACGGTGGGGACTGGGCCGACGGCGTGGACACGACCTGGAATTCGACGGCCATTGCGGTGGCGCGACAGCCCTCCGAGAAGATGGTCGTGGTGGGGGAGGATGGAGAGGTCGTCACCTACGTCGGTGGGAAGAGCAAGAACGAGGCGCTGAAGCCCGCGCCGGTGATGATTCGCAACGCGCGCGAAATCGCGGGGTGGGTCTACGCCTGTGGGATGAAGCGACAGGTCTACAAGCGCATCGGCGAGGCGAAGTGGGTGGCGATGAACGCGCCTGCCGCGGAGGCCACGGAGAAGGCGGGCTTCGAGGCCATCGACGGCACCTCGGAGACCGACCTCTATGCCGCGGGCTGGGGCGGAGAGGTGTGGCGCTACGACGGGAAGAGCTGGTCGCCCTGCGAGAGCCCCACGCGCGTCATCCTCAGCGCCGTCTGCTGCGCGCCGGATGGCACCGTCTATGTGGCGGGGCAGCAGGGCGTGCTGCTCAAGGGGCGCGGAAGCGCCTTCGCCGTGGTCCCCTGGGCGGAGGAAGTGACGAGTGACTTGTGGGACCTGTGCTGGTTCCGCGGCAAGCTCTACGTCGCCACCCTGTCCGCGCTGTACACGCTGGAGGGCGACAGGCTCGTCGAGGTCGACTTCGGCGAGGCGGGAACGCCTACGTGCTACGGGCTGGCGACCGCGGAGGACGTGCTGTGGTCGATTGGCCGCGACGACGTGGCCTCGTTCGACGGCACCACGTGGAAGCGCTACGAGTGACGCATCGCCGCGCCCGTGGCGCGCGGGGAAGACAGCTCCCCGCGCGTCAGGGACTCATCGGCTCAGGCCATCAAGGGTAGGAGATGGACTCGACGAAGGACGGGTGGCCTGGATGGCACGCGGCCTCCACGTCGGCACCGACGATGGTGCCGCGCAGGATGCGGCTCGGCTGGCCCGGCCGCTTCACCGTGAGGGTGTAGGGCAGCGGGCTGTCGTCGCCATGCGTCGTCTCGAAGCTCGTGGTCTTCAGACAGACGTCATAGATGCCTCGCGCAGGCGCGGCCTCCTCCCCGCCCGGCGCCCGTGCCTGCTCGCCGGTGATGCCAGCCTCGTAGCTGACGAGCTCGCCGGAGGGCGTCCGGATGATGAGCTGGGTGTCCAGCGCCTGCTCCCACGTCGCGGTGAGCTGGAACGGCGTCACGCTGGTTCCGCAGACCCCGGACGTGCAGGTCCTCCCGCTGGCGCAGGTGTTGCCGCAGCAGCCGCAGTTCGCCTCGTCCGTGTTCGCGTCCACGCACCGCCCCGAGCATTTGACCTGCGGCGCCGGGCAGCTGCCGGGCACGCAGTCAAAGCCGCCGGTCTGATTCACGCACCGCTGGCCCGGGGTGCAGGTGTGCGTCCCGAGCGTGCACTCGTTGATGTCATTGCACGTGCGCCCGTTGCCCGAGTAACCCGCCTTGCACGTGCAGTTGTAGCTGCCCTGCGTGTTGCTGCAGGTGGCGTTGGCGGAGCACTGCGAGGTGCCGTTGGTGCACTCGTTGATGTCGTTGCACGTCCTGCCGTTGCCCGTGTAGCCGCCCTTGCACGCGCAGGTGTAGCTGCCTTGCGTGTTGGAGCAGGTGGCGTTGACGGAGCACTGCGAGGTGCCGTTGGTGCACTCGTTGACGTCCGTGCACGTCCTGCCATCGCCCGTGTACCCGCCCTTGCACGCGCAGGTATAGCTGCCCGGCGTGTTGCTGCACGTGGCGTTGGTGGAGCACTGCGAGGTGCCGTTGGTGCACTCGTTGACGTCCGTACACGTCCTGCCGTTGCCCGTGTACCCGCCCTTGCACGCGCAGGTGTAGCTGCCTGGCGTGTTGGTGCAGGTGGCGTTGGCGGAGCACTGCGAGGTGCCGTTGGTGCACTCGTTGATGTCGTTGCACGTCCTGCCGTTGCCCGTGTAGCCACCCTTGCACGTACAGGTGTAGCTGCCCGGCGTGTTGGTGCAGGTGGCGTTGGTGGAGCACTGAGAAGTGCCGTTGGTGCACTCATTGACGTCCGTGCAGACGCTGGGCTGGCCCGAACAGGCGTACCCCGGCTCCACCTGGCAGGTGGCGCTACAGCCGTCGCCCCCCGTGCGGGCGCCGTCGTCACAGCCCTCGCCCGTCACCACCCTGCCATCGCCGCACAGCGGTCCCGTCGCCTCCACCGCGTCCACCTGGTAGAGGGCGGCCAGCCCGCCCCGCAGCTTCACGAAGCGATAGGGCGTGGCATTCGTATAGGGGACCAGCGCCGTATAGGTGCCGAGCCCCAGCTCGATGAGCCGCACCTGTCCGGTGGTGATGACCGTCATGTCGGCGCGCAGGAACTCCACCTGCGCCACCACCGCCACCGTCAGGCCCCGGTAGTGGATGCGCAGCGGGCCAGTGCCTTCCTCGCCTTCGCCCATGTCCAGGTTGAGCGAGCCGCCCAGGGCCGCGAGGAAGCTCGCCACCGTCCCATTCGGCGCGCCTATTGCGTTGTTCGGGTTGAGGACGGCGACGACACCGCCCGGTGCCACCGCGTCCGCGTAAGGGTCTATCGCGAACTCGGACACCTTGTCCGTCGAGTCCTCTTCCTCCTGCTTCGCGGACTCGTCGTTGGCGGGGGCATCCCCCTCTGAATTGACACCACAGGCGCCGAGAACGGTGAACATCAACACCGTGCTCAGCGTGTGCCACAGCGTGGCCCTTCGATTGAACTCCATGTTTTGCTCCATTCCACTCAACAGACCGACAGCTCCCGAGGTCAGTCAGCCCTTCGGGAAACCGCCGGAATCCATGAAATGCATGGAGTTCAGTTCGCGCCTGGAGACCTTGCGCTTGTCTGGCGAAGCACGTGTGCCAATCGACAGGCGCCGCGTTGAGTATCGCGGCGGTGCGTCGAACGCGACATCAGGGGGGACCTGCAAGGCACGCGCGGGTGCCTGGGCTGCGGGGTGCGTTGCGGGCGAGCTTCCGCTACGGCTTCTTGCGCCAGGCCTTGAGCTCCGCCTTCTTCTTCGCGCCCACTTCATCCAGCCTGTCCTGCCAGCGCTTGCGGTAGGGCCGCAGGGCGGCGGCCACGGTGCGCGCGACGACGAGGTTGCGGTACCACTTGGAGTCGGCGGGGACGATGGTCCACGGGGCGTTCTTGGTCGACGTGCGCGCGAACACGTCCTGGTAGGCCTGGGTGTAGTCCGCCCAGTGCCGGCGGTCCTCCCAGTCCCCGGCGCTGATCTTCCAGGCCTTGCGCGGCTCCTTCTCGCGGTCCAGCAGGCGCTGCTCCTGTTCCTTCTTGCTGATGTGGAGGAAGAACTTCAGGACGATGGTGCCGTTCTCGGAGAGCATCTCCTCGAAGTCGCGGATGTGCTCGTAGCGCTTCGTCCAGAGAGATTTGGGCGCCAGGTCATGGACGCGCACGGCGAGCACATCCTCGTAGTGGGAGCGGTTGAAGATGGAGAACTCGCCCTGGCGGGGTGTATGGCGGTGGATGCGCCAGAGGAAGTCGTGCTCGCGCTCCTCGGTGCTGGGGACGGCGAAGGAGGCGACGCTGACGCCTCGGGGATTGAGGCTGCCCACCACGTGTTTGATGGTGCCGTCCTTGCCCGCCGTGTCGCGGCCCTGGAGGACGATGAGCACGGAGTTCAGGCGCGCGCCCCATTGCAGGTCCTGGAGGTCGAACAGCTCCTCGCCGAGCGCGTCGAACTCCGCCTTGGCATCGGCCTTGAGGGCCTTCTTCGGCGGAGTCGTGTCGATGCTCTCCAACCGCACCCTGGCTCCCTGTCTCGCGCTGGTGATGAGTTGCATGGCTTCCTTTCCATCCGTCCCGGGGGACTCGCGTGGGGGGCTGGCGTCGTCGCCCCAGCCGTCCCCTGGTATCGCCCGGAACGGGCTGGGGCTGAACCCTTCATGCCTCCGTCATGAAGACTCCGTGAAGATGTGAGCACAGTGGGCCGCGCACCTCGGAGGGGCCGCGGCGAGCCTGCTCCGTGCCTCCTCCGCGAGCCGCGTCTTCGCCGAGGCCGTGCCGGGGGAGGGGTGATTTACATTTCGAGGGGGCTGAATTATGGGGGCCCATGACGCCACTGCTCCCCGACCCCGATGGCGAGCTGGATGCTCGCAACCCGCTGGTCATCACCGTGGATGACCTGCTCACCGACGACGAGTGCCGGGCGCTGGTGGAGCGAATCGAGGAGGCGGGCCCGACGGCGGCGCCCATCACCACCTCCTCGGGCTTCGTGATGCGTCCCGACATCCGCAACAACACCCGCGTGATGTTCGACGACTACGAGCTGGCGGACCTGTTGTTCCAGCGCATCTCGCCGCACGTCCCGCGCCGGCTGGAGCGTCAGTGGGAGCTCTCTGGCACGAACGAGCGGCTTCGGTGCTACCGCTACGATGCGGGGCAGTACTTCGCCCCGCACTTCGACGGGGCCTTCGTTCGCGACCGTGACGAGCGAAGCCTGCTCACCTTCATGGTGTACCTGAACGACTGCACCCACGGTGGCGCGACGAACTTCCTCTCGCTCGACCGCTCCGTGACGCCGCGTACGGGCACCGCGCTGCTCTTCAACCACCACCTGCTTCACGAAGGGGCGGAGGTCACCGCGGGCCGCAAGTACGCGCTGCGGACGGACCTGATGTACCGGCGCATCCGCTCGTGAGCCGGCGCTGACCCGCGGTGCCTGGCCCTCCGCGCGAGGTGCCACGGGCTCCGGAGCAAGAGGTCCCCGGAGCCCGTTCCTTCAGGGCTCAGTGAATCTCGATTTTACAGGTGGCGCTGCAGCCGTCGTTGTTCTGGCCGTTGCCGTCGTCGCACTCCTCGCCGGAGGTGAATTGAACGACGTGGTCTCCGCAGCGAGGCCCCAGTACGCAGCCCGGCGCGCATTCGCCGTAGCCCCCATTGTTCGTGCCGTCGTCGCACTGCTCCCCTTCATCGACGATGAAGTTGCCGCAGAGCGCGCTGCACTCGGTGTGCCGGGTGGTGAAGTCGTGGAGGGTGAGTCGGTACGAGGACGCGGTGGTGTGGCGCTCCGCCTGGAACACCGCGACCTCGTAGATACCGCCTGGCGTGAGCCCGAGCCGCGTGGCCTGGTTCGACAGGCTGACGTTGCCACTCATCGCGCCGTGTACCCCGCCCATGTCGAGGGCGAGGATGCGATTGATGAACACCCAGACATCGTCATCGCCTCGGAAATCGAGGACCTCGGTGCCCTTGTATTCGAACCAATAGCGCGTCTCGCTGGTGAAGCTGAAGTTGCGCGGCCGGGCGGGGTTGCCGTTGTCGCCGCGCAAGGGCTCCTGCCCGGAGGCGACCCAGCCCAGGTTGTCCAGTGGGAAGAAGCTCTGATTGTCGAAGATGTACGAGCCATTCGGCTGCCGGTGGAGGATGAGCGTCCCGACCTCGGGCTTGTTGACGAACGCCGTGTCGCGGAACCACTGGGCGAAAGCCGCGGCTCCGTGCGTCGTGAGGGAGGACTGGCCCTCCTTCGCGTACGCGGGCTTGCCGTTCGCATCCAGGGTGTTCTTCACGATGCCGGTCTCCGCGCCGTTCTTGTTCTCGAAGTCGATGTGTCCCCTCGGCAGGGAACTGGAGGCCGGCAGGTCGTAGCCCCGGAAGTCGCGGTAGACGATGGGGAGGGCCACCTGGG
>NZ_JABUMQ010000157.1:0-24941 GCF_013336645.1 Myxococcus sp. CA039A
GGGGGGCGCAGCGCGTAGGTGACTCCCGCGGCCGTGCCAAGCAATGCGAGGAGGACGAGGGCGAGCAGGGCGGGACGAGCAGGGCGCATGTCGGAAGTGCCCTGAGCCTGCCTGTCGCGCCCTGTCGTGACAAGCCGGGCTCCCGGGGATGGCGGGACTGGGCCGTCCTCCCGGGTTGGGCGGGCCGTCACTCCGCCCCGCGTGCGAGCCGCGGAGCGGGCGCGGCCGGTGGGTCGCTACTCCTTGGCGGAGTAGAACTCCGGCGGTCCGGCGAGCCACACGCTGGTGCCCTCCGTGCGCTCCAGCAGCTCGTCCGCCAGCTTGCTCCAGTCCTCGGAGGGGCCCATGGCCTCCATGCTGGAGGGCACGAAGCCGAGGAACTGCTGGGGACCCACGGCGAGGACCGTCGCGGTCGGCGCGCGGTACGAGCCCTCGTGGTGGTAGCCGAAGAGGCCCCAGGTCTTCCAGGAGCGGCTCAGCGCGTCGTAGCGCAGCGGCGCGCAGCTCGTCTCGGCGATTTTCTGGGCGTCCTCGTCGCTCTCCCCCGAGCAGACCTGAAGGCTGTCACCGAGCTTCACATCCTGGAGAGGACAGGAGACCTGAAGGGAGTGCTTGCAGTGGCCAATGGGGTTGGGCGCGCCGCGGTCGCTCCAGTAGGCCTGGACGAAGGCCGCCGCGCCCTTCGGGTCCTCCCACTGGATGGACTCGCCCATCCCTTCGAGGAAGACCCAGGGGACGGAGGTGGCCTCCACGAGCGCCTCGGCCAGATGCTCCTTCTGCTCGGCGTGTCCGATGGGCTCCAGGCTGAAGGGGACGTACCCCACATAGCCCCCCGATTCCCGGGCCGCCAGGGTGCCGGCGCCGCCGAGCGAGATGCCGCCATTCGTCGAGCCCCCTGGACGTCCCGCGACACCGCCGTTGTTGTTGCCGTTGCCGGCCCCCGGCGAGTCCTTGGCCGCCCTCGCACAGAGGTTGGTACAGGAGTTCAGCGCGTCCCTGTCAGCCCACGCCTGGCTCTCGTTGGAACAGCCCATGGCGGAGTCGAAGTTGGCGACGGTAGGGGGCGGGCAATGACAAGGTTTGTAGACCGCCGTGTACTTGCAAGCCGTATCGACCCAGGGCGGCGGGCCTTGATGGTCGTAATACCCGACGCCGATGACGCCCCCTGGCGTCCGCGCCTGGGCTGGCGTGCTCCAGGTGACGGCACCCAGGGCGGCCAGGAGCGCGAGCAATGAAATCCTCGAAGTGAAACGAATCAGGCGCGGCTGCGGGGACATGAGTGACCTCCGTCAATGCGTTGCACCAGCAGCCTGACTGTCTCAAGAATTGTTCACAATGGGTGTTGATTGACTTCTCCGAGAGTAGCGTTTTGTGTCACAGGCAGGGTTGACCCTGGCGTGTCCGAGGGGGAGGCTGGTGGACGATGCTCAAGCTCCAGTGGCTCCAGGTCCACCAGTTCCGCTCCGTGAACCCCGGCACGCGGCTGTCGTTCAGTCCGTCCTTCAACGTGCTGCTGGGCCGCAACGGCACGGGGAAGACCTTGCTCCTGGACCTCCTCGCGGCCGTCGCCAGCTCGGACTTCACGGCCATGGCCCTGGAGCCCTTCGAACTGGAGTACGCGCTGAGCGCGGACACCGGCCGAATCACGGTGCGGGTTCGGAACGTGCCCGTGATGCCCCAGGACGGGCCCGCGGGCTCCGGGCTGTCCATGGACATCGTCGTGTCGCCGCGCGACATGGCGTGGCCGCTGGTCATCCGTCGCGAGGGGCTCCAGGTCACCGTCTCGCGCGAGGGTGACACCTCGCTCGTCGTCCAGGAGCGACTGGCTCCCGAGGTCGCCGGCCGGCTGTGGCTGGTCCTCATGTCCGGAGGCATCGCCTGGGTGGAGAAGACGGGCGAGGGCACGGCCACGGTGGAGCCGCTGCTGGCCATGGCCCGCGAGGTGTCCGCCCTGGCGGGGCTGAGCCGCTTCGACGAGGGGCTCGCCTACTTCGAGCAGCTCTACCAGGTGGAGCTGCGCCTCTCCCGGCGGGCGGAGGGTGTGCTCGCCACGGGCACGGGGCTCGCGTCGGAGGCGCTGCTGGACGGGCTGCGGCGGCTGGCGGCGGCGCAGTGGGGCTCCGCGCGGTATGTCGTCCCGTCGGACGCCGTCCCCTTCCTTCGCGACGCGTCGCGGTTGCTCGGCTTCACCTCCGCGGAGGCCAGCCTCGTTCCCCTGGAGGCGTCGCCCGAGGGCAAGTACGAATCCCTCACGCTCGGGGGCCTGGAGCTGGACTTCCTGGGCCCTGGCGACACGCGGGTCTCCGCGCGTCAGCTGGGCCATGGCCAGAAGCGCCTGCTCGCCCTCCAGCACTACCTGGCGCGGGCGCGCGCGGTGGTCGTCGTGGATGAGGTGGCCCACTCCCTCCACCCCCAGCTCGTGCGGGCCAGCGTCGAGCCGCTCAAGGGGCGGCAGAGCTTCTTCACCAGCCAGAGTCCCGTGCTGATGGACCTGCTCGCCTTCGAGTCCGCGGAGCACGTGCGCGCGAGCCTGGTGGTGTGTCGTCGCGAGGAGGACACGGGTCTGCTGACCTGGGAGGACCCGTCGCCGGAGGCCGCCGAGCGGCTCTTCACCGCCAGCGCCGCCGCGCCCGGACAGATGGGGGCCCTGCTCCAGGCCCAGGGGCTCTGGTAACCCGGGCACGTCCGTTCTCCCACGGGCGTCCGCGAGTCGACAGCCGGCGCACCGCGGCACGACGGGTGCCGTGTCGCGTCACGAGCTGGCCTATCCTGCGCGACGTGGGGAGGGAACCGCCATGCCGATGCTGTCTGTGAATGGAACCGAGTTGCATTACGAGGATACGGGTGGTCCGGGTGAGCCCATCCTGTTCAGCCATGGGTTGTTGTGGAGTTCGCGGCTGTTCGACCCGCAGGTGGATGCGCTGCGGAGTCGCTATCGCTGCATCGCGTATGACCACCGGGGGCAGGGGCGCAGCGCGGTGCCCGAGGCGAGCACCATCGACATGGAGACGCTGTATCTGGACGCCGTGGGGCTGATGGAGAAGCTGGACCTGGGGCCGTGTCACTTCGTCGGCCTGTCCATGGGAGGCTTCATCGGGATGCGCATCGCGGCGCGCCGGCCGGAGTTGTTGCGCTCGCTCAGCCTGCTGGATACGTCGGCGGACCCCGAGCCGCTGGCCAACGTGCCGCGCTACACGCTGCTCAACCTCATCGCCCGGATGGCGGGGTTGCGACCGGTGGTGGACCCGGTGATGCGCATCATGTTTGGCCGGACGTTCCTGACGGACCCGAACCGCGCGGAGGAGCGGGCGCTGTGGCGGGCGCGGCTGCTGGAGAACCGTCGGGATATCTGGCGCGCGGTGAACGGCGTCATCCGTCGCAACGCGGTGTCGCACGAGGTGCCGAACATCCGCGTGCCCACGCTCATCGTCGTGGGAGAAGAGGACGTGGCCACCGTTCCGGCGAAGGCCGAACGGCTCCACCAGTTGATTCCGGGCTCGCGGCTGACGCGGCTTCCGCGCGGGGGGCACTCCTCCACGGTGGAGGAGCCCGCGCTCGTCAACGCCGCGCTTGGCTCCTTCCTGGAGTCGCTGGTGAGACCGCACGTGTCGTCACGCGTGGGGTGAGTTGGGGCAGTGCGGTGTTCGCGCCGGGGACTGAGTGCGTGCCCCGGCGCGGTGTTGGCCTGCACGGCGTCGAGGCTAGGTCTTCACCCCGAGCGACTTCTTCGCCGCGCGTGAGAGCGTCTTGTCCCCGGCCGCATCGGGGATGTCGAGCAGTGCCGCCGCTACCACCTTGCCCGCGCCGTGGATGTTCTCGTTCGCGAGCTTCAGATACGTCCCGAAGCGCGTGAGCCGCTCGGGGTGCGCTCGCGCCGCCTCCACGTGGGCCAGCAGCACCTTCGAGAGCGCCTCCGCCGGGAAGCGCTCGAACAGGTTGCGCAACGCTTGTCGCTCCATCGCCTCCGGCCGCGTCTCCGCCAATCGGACGGCCGGCTCCAGCATCGCCAGCCCGAAGGTCTTCAGCGAGTCGGACACGACGCCCGGCTTCCACCCGTCGACGAACGCCGCCAGGAGTGTCTCCGCGCCGCGCACGTCACCCAGCACCCCCAGCGCGTACACCGCCGTCTTGGCCTCCTCGTCGTCCGTGTCGCGCGCCTCCACGCTGTGCACGTACTTGTCCAGCACCTCCGAGTCCCCCAGCCACGCCAGGGCCATGGCCGCGCGTCTCCGCACCTCGTTCGACGGGTCTCCGTAGAACACCTGCCGCAGCACCGGCCACGCCTGCGTGAGCCCCAACCCCTCGAGCTGGTCCACCGCCGCCAGCCGTGCTTCCCGAGTCGGCTCCGACAGCGCCCGCTGCGCGAGCGGCCGAATCCTCCCCTGTCGCACCTTCGCGAGCGCCGCGATGGACGCGGGCCCCGTCTCCCGGGCCTGCACGTCGTTCAACACCTCGCGTGCATGGAGCCGCAGGCCCGCGTCGTGGCCCTTGCGTGTCATGCCGTCCAGCAGCACTCGCGCCGCATGGACCTCCAACTGCCCCAGCACCTGGATGGCGGTGCGGCGCACCATCCGGCTGTGATGTTCGGACAGGGCCTGCTTCACCACCTCCAGCACGCGCTCCTTCGGGCGTACCGCCACCGCCCGGGCCACGAAGGTGCTCGCCGCGCCGTCGCTCCACGCGGGATACAGGGACTCCAGCAGCGAGTCCGCGTCCAGGCTCGCGTAGTAGTGCGCCGCATGGGCCGCGGCCTCGTAACGAGACAGCTCTCCGCGAGCCCGCTTCAACAGCGCCTCACCCGGAGGCAGCGGCGCCGCGGGCTTCCGGATGTGGATGCTCGGGTGCGTGGGCACCGGCTCCAACGTGTCCCCCTGGACCTGCGCCGCCCCCGCCAGCCGCACCAGGGCGATGCCGAGCACCTGGTACACCTTGACGAAGTCATCCAACCGCTCCGCCGCGTCGGGCCGCTGCGCCAGCGCCTCCAGCAGCGCTCCGGGCTTCTCCAACCCCAGCTCCCTCAGCCGGGCCACCAGCGGCTCCACCGCGCGCGGAGACAGCGAGGACAGCCCGTTGGAGAACTTCTCCGCCAGCTCATCCCGCACCTCGGCCAGGGCGATGGCCGCGCGAGACGCCCCCGCTTCGCGCGCCGCGTCCGCCCACCCGCTGCGAGGCACCGCCACCGGCGCCTCCGGCTTCGCCCGACGCCGCCGACGCCGCGTGGGCTCCTCCGTTGCCTCCCGCAGCCCCAGTCCGCGCAGCTCCAGCCCCTCCGGTGTCTCCACCACCACCGCGAGCGGGAACAGCGTGGGGAGCGCCGCCTCCAGCCCCACGTCCCCCAGCACCACCTTCAACGTGGCCCCTTCCAGCGCCGCGGCGAAGGGCTCCTCCAGCCGCGAGTCCGCCGGGAGGAACAGCCCCCGGTCTCCCGAGTCCACCAACTGTGAGCGCTGCCCGCTCGCCAGGAGCGTCTGCACCCGCAGCGCCACGGGGAGCAGCTCCGGCGCGAAGACGTCCTTGCGGTGCTCCTGGAAGGCCGCCAGCGCCGCCCCCACGTCCGGCAGCGCCATCTTCACCAACAGCCGCAGCGCCGAGTCGTCCTGCGGATGCGTCGACTTCGCGTCCTCCAGGTCCAGCCGCCGAGGCGGGAAGCCCGGGTACTGCCCACCCTTGGCCTCCTCCAGCACCACGCCCGCGTGGCTCTTCTTGGGCTCCACCGTCTTGAGGAAGGCGGGGAGGATCTGCTTCTCCGTGTAGTGGGCTCCGGAGCCCAGCTCCAGGAAGCGACTCTCCCGGACGAGGAAGTTGTCGGGCGTGGTGCGCGTGGTGAAGGAGTACTCCACCAGCGTCAGCCCCTCGATGGGAGCCCGGTCCTTCTTCGTCCACGTCTTGCCAATCAGCTCCTCGACGTAGCGGTCCTCCAGGGGCTCACCGCCCAGGTGCTTCTCCACCTTGCGCGCGGTGAGCAGCATGTCCGCCACCAGGTCGGTGAAGACGGGGGGCTCGAACGTGCCCGTCCGCGCCGCCGCCTGCTCCAGCAGGGCCGCCACCTCCACCGTGCGCGCCGCCAGCCGGCGCAGGCCATTGGCGCGCAGCGACTCACCCAGGGCGCGCACCTGCTCGG
Source organism: Myxococcus sp. CA039A (assembly GCF_013336645.1). Taxonomy (NCBI): domain Bacteria; kingdom Pseudomonadati; phylum Myxococcota; class Myxococcia; order Myxococcales; family Myxococcaceae; genus Myxococcus; species Myxococcus sp. CA039A. The sequence continues at coordinate 6,122 of NZ_JABUMQ010000157.1, forward strand.
CGCGGTCCTCGGACAGGGACGTCACGCCCGACAGACCCAGCTCCCGCACCAGCGTGGACACCTGCGCCACGCCCGCCTTCATCAGCTCGCCCGTCTCCGTCTTGCCCTTCTTCACGCTCTTCTTCGCCGGGCCTCCCGCGCCCGCCGGGGCCGTATCGGTGGTGACGAAGGCTTCCGGCGCGCGAGCCCACGCCACCAGCAGCGCCGCCGCGTGCTTGCAGAAGGGGCGCGAGCGCGCGGCCACGCAGGAGCACTTCCCCTTCACCTCACGCCCGTCACCGAACACCAGCGACACTTTGTAGGGCGACGCCCCGGAGCCCAGCGCATCCGCGAACAGCCGGTTCTCGAAGCGGGACAGGTGGGTGATTTGCTTGTCGTCGAAGATGCGAGTGCCCTTCGCCACCTCCGAGGGGTCCCCGATGATTTCCGTCAACCCTCCGCTGCTGGCAGCCACCTTGCGAGGCTCAGCCATGGTGCGTCTCCTTGTCGGCGGTCAGCAGCGGCGTCAGGTCCTGGTTGCGCATCACCCGCTCCACCACATCCACCAGTCGTTTGGGCGTACACCCGAAGCAGGGAATGCCCAGCGCGGTGAGCCTCTCCGCCATGGCGTGGTCGTACGTGGGCTTGCCTCCGTCCGACAGCGACAACAGGCACAGCACCTTCGCCCGCGAGTCCACCAACTGACGCAGCCGCGCCACCAGCTCCTCCGCGTCACCGCCTTCATAGAGGTCGGTAATCAGCAGGAAGAGGGTCTTCTCCGGCCGTTGCACATGGTTCGCCTGCGCATAGGCCACCGCGCGGTTGATGTCCGTTCCGCCGCCGAGCTGCGCGGTGAACAGCACCTCCACGGGGTCCGTAAGCAGGGGCGTCATGTCCACCACCTCCGTGTCGAACAGGATGAGGCGCGTGCGCAGCACATCCAGTGACGCGAAGATGGCCGCCATGACGGAGCTGTACACCACGCTCTGCGCCATGGAGCCGGACTGGTCCACCACCAGCGTCACATCCCACTCGTGATGCTTTCGCTGGTTGGGCCAGAAGTAGAAACGCTCGGGCACCAGTCGCTTGTGCTCCGCGTCCCAGCCCTTCAGGTTCTGCCGGATGGTCCGCTTCCAGTCGATGTTGCGCGCAATCGGCAGCGGGCTCGTCCTGTCCCTGCGCAGGGCGCCGAACACGGCCGTGCGGACGGAGGACTCCAGCTTCTTGCGCAGCTCCTCCACCACCTCGCGGACAATCTGCCGGGCAATCGCCTTCGCCTCGTCGGGGATGAGCCCGCGCGCGCTGACCAGCGTCGTCACCAGCTCCACGTTCTTGTCGAGGAAGGGCAGCGTCTCTGGCTCGAAGAGGAGCTGGGTGAGCCCCTTCTTCTCGATGGCGTCCTTCTGGACGAGCGCAATCACGTCGTCGCGGAAGAAGCTCCGCAGCGCACCCAGCCACTCGGGGATGTAGGGGCGCGAGCCGGATGAGCTCGCGCGCTTTTCCCCGTAGACGAAGGAGAGCGCGTCATCCAACGCCTCCAGGTCTCCGCCGCCCACGCCCACCGAGCCCGCCTGGGTGCTCAGGGCCCGCAGCGAGGGACAGGCTCCCGTCTTCTCCGCCGTCGGGCCGAGCGCGAGCCGCCAGCGCAGCAGGGCATCCCGGTCCTTCTCCGCCAGTTCCTTGGGGTCCACGCTCATAGCAGGTCGTCCAGGTCGTCGAGCACCTTGCCCAGCTCGGCGCTCATGTCCTTGAGCTTCGCTGTGTCCTTCTCTTCGAGCACCGTCTTCACGGCCCGGCCCTTTTCTCCGAGCTGCCGCACCGCCACCACGTTCTCCATGAGGTAGCGGCGCTCGGTGGTACCCAGCACGCCCAGTGCCCTTCTCAATACCGGCAGGGTCTGACGGAAGCGCTCGGGGTCGATGCTGGTCAGGAAGTCGTCCAGGGCCTTCACCACTTCACGGTTCTTCACCAGCACCAGCGCGTTGACGCCCAGGAAGCCCTCCAGCCAGGACGCGCCTTCCTCGGGAGCCACCGCCAGCGACAGCCGCAGTCCGACGATGAGCGCCACCTCCGCCTCGTTCAGTTCATGCGCCAGATACAGCAGGCCCGTGGCCAGTCCCGACGTCGCCGGGTGCACGGTGGTGCTGTCCATCAGCTCGCGGGCCTCCGCGAGCCAGCCGGCCTTGTCCGCGAGCGGCTGGGCCAGCGCCACCTCGTGCAGGGTGCGCAGCGCCTCCACCACGGAAGGCAGGGCGTCCGGTGCGCAGGCGCAGGACTCGCGCACGCGCAGCAGCGCGCGGGAGTACGTCTTCTGGCAGAGCACCGCCAGCGCCTCGTCGCCCACGTCCGTGTGCGCGCGCGAAGTGCCATAGGCCACCAGTCCGGACAGCGCGCGCGCCGCCGAGGCGAGCGAGGGAAGGTCCACGTCCGTGGCCGCGTGCGTGTCACAGGCGCGCAGGGCCGCGGCCATCGTCTGCGGGCAGCCGGTAATCACCGACTCCAACAGGACGTCCGCGGCGGCGCCCGTGGTTTTCGCCGCGTCCAGTTGCTCCTGGAGGACGCGGGTCGTCACGGCTTCCAGCGAGTCGCCGAGGACGATTTTCTCCACCAGCGCCACGTCCGTGGACGGCGTCCACTGCGCCTGCCACGACTCGCGCACCCGCGTCAGCGCCGCCTGTCCGCCAGCCTCTTGTGGCGAGGCGCGCTGCTGTCCCGTGGCCGCGAGCGTCGCATAGGGAATCCCCGCCACGCGCAGGCGGTGGAGGAACACCGAGGAGCCGACCTCCACCGTGTTGTTGAGGCGCAGCGTGAAGGTCTCCGCGCTGTCGGTGCTCGGCAGCCGGCGCGTGTCCAGCTCCCGCCAGAACTCCGCCTGGAGCGAGTTCTTGCCGATGCGACTGGCCACCCGTCCCACTTGATGACCGACGACGCTCTTCCACAGGAACGCGTCGACATGCGTCGCGTCTCCCCGGCACAGCGTGGCCACGGTGGCCTCGCGCAGTTCGTCCAGTCCTGGAGCGCTCTTCTCGCGCAGGTCCGCCAGCGTCATCGCCAGTCGGTAGGCCTCCAGCACGTCCGACAGCGACGCGGTGAAGCCGCGCATGCGCAGGTGCGCGGCGAAGTCGATGAGCACCTCCAGCGTCGCGCGCCGGAAGTCGCACTGGGCCTCGTGGGCCTTCTGGTAGAAGTGCGGCGCCCGATTGCCCGCGCCGTAGCCGAGCTGCTCGGACAGCCGGGGGAAGCTGTACGGAATCACCGTCACCGCGCAGGGCACCGCCTTGGGCAGCTTCGCCTCCAGCGTGGGCTCCACGTCCCGGGCCAGGAAGGCCGCGATGTGTGCGGCGCCCGCCACCACGGCGACCTTCTCCGGCGCGACGCCGCTCGCCACCACCTCCAGCACCTTGCGCGCCATGAACGCATCGCGCCAGCGGTGGTAGTCCTGGCGAGGCCCCGCGTTGAGCACGTCCGCCCAGGCGAGCAGCACGGGGCGGAAACCCTCGGGCGTCCAGTCGGGCGCCTCGAACAGCGCCTCCCACAGCTCCTCGAAGGAGCGGTAGCCCTGCTCGCGGGCGAACCGCTCCGTGAGCGGCTCTTCGTCATGGAGGTGCTCGTGACTTTCGCCCTCCGGGACCTCCTCGCTCTCGACACCGGCCGTCTCGTCATGGCGGTCCATGCCGAGGCTGACGCCGACGGGGATGTCGATGAAGAGCGCGCGGGCGCGATTCACCTTCGCCCAGCGCAGGGCGGCGTATTCGGGGGAGTAGTCCGCGAAGGGCCACAGCGCGGAGCCCGGCGTGTCATCCGTGCGGTAGCCGAGCAGCGCGATGGGCGGCTTCGTCTCCGCGTCACACAGCACGTCAATCAGGTCGGAGGCATCGCAAGGCCCCTCGATGAGGACGACCTCCGGCTTCACGCGCTCCAGCCAGCGCCCGAGCACCGCCGTGGTGCGCGGCGAGTGGTGGCGCACCGGGAACAGATGCACCCGGGAGAGCAGGTCCAGGTCCATCAGCCCCTCAGGAGCTTCTTGCTGGCGGAGTACAGGTCCTTCCACGCGCCGGTGCGGCCCTTGGCGACGGTCTCCATGTATTCGCGCAGGGCCTTCACGTCGTCCTCCTGCTCCTTCACCACGGCGCCCACCAGCGAGGCGGCCAGCTCGTGCGGGGTGACCTTCCCGCCGCCGAACTGCTCCGCGAGGATGGAGCTGTTGAACAGCACGCTGATGGCCTCCGCGGTGGACAGCACGGCGCCCGGGGTGCGGACCTTCGTCTTGCCGTCCTTCGTCACGCCCTTGCGCAGCTCCTGGAAGAGCGTCAGCAGGATTCGCGACAGCTCCTCCGGAGGCGGCACTCCGACCTGGTAGTCATTGCGCAGCTCCGCCTCGCGCTTCGTCACAATCTGTATCTCCTGCTCCAGGTCCTCGACCACGGGGACGGTGACGAAGTTGAAGCGGCGCTTGAGGGCGGCGCTCATCTCGTTGACGCCCCTGTCCCGCGTGTTCGCGGTGGCGATGAGGTTGAAGCCGCGCTGGGCGCTGACCACCTCGCCCAGCTCCGGGATGGAGACCTGCTTCTCCGAGAGGATGGAGATGAGGGCGTCCTGAATCTCCGGGGACGTGCGGGTGACTTCCTCGAAGCGGGCGAACTTGCCGGAGCGCATGGCGCGCAGGACGGGGGAGGGGACCAGGGCCTCGGGCGTGGGGCCCTGCGCGAGCAGCAGCGCGTAGTTCCACGAGTACTTGAGGTGGTCCTCGCTGGTCCCGGCGGTGCCCTGGACGATGAGGGCGGAGGTGCCGCTGACGGCGGCGGACAGGTGCTCGGACAGCCAGCTCTTCGCGGTGCCGGGCTCGCCCACGAGCATCAGCGCGCGGTCCGAGGCGAGGGTGGCGATGCAGACCTGGATGAGTCCCTTGTCGCCGACGTACTTGGGCGTAATCGTCACGCCGCCGACGGGCTTGGACCCGCCGAGGATGTATGTCTCCACGGCGCGAGGCGACAGCGCCCATCCAGGAGGACGGGGCTTGTCGTCATGGGCGGCGAGGGCTTCCAGCTCAGTCTTGAACTTCGCTTCGGCGGGCAGTCGGATGTCCGGCATGCATGCAAGCTACCGGTTCGGTCTGACACGCCGCAATCCGAGGGGTTGTCTTGGATACCCCTCGCAAAACCGACCCTGAAGGGCGCATGCCTCCGGGTGGGCGGCGCGTGGAGGCAACTCACTCCGCGCACGGAAACGCGGTGTCCAGCTTCTTGCTCCCATTGATGCCCGGGCCCGACAGCGTGGCGACCACCTTCACGGTGGAGGAGCACTCGTAGGGCATCAAGAATGGCACCACGGTGACGCCGCCCTCCGCGAGCACGTGCAGTTCGCGCGTCTGCGTCACCTTCCACGCGCGCCGCTCACCCGCCTCCGACTCCTCCTTCGGCGCGCTCACCACGAGCTTCAGCTTCAGCGGCTTGTCCCCCTCGTACTTGCCCTGCACCTTCACCAGCAGCAGCGCGTCCACGTTCATCCCATACGGGTCCGAGGCCTCCTCCACCGTGACGATGGAGCCCTTCTGCCGGTCGAAGACGCGCAGCTCGATTCCTCCCAGCGACACGCTCGGAGCGCTCGCGCTGCCAGCGGTGGAGGACAGCAGCAGGACACCACCGACGAGCAGCGAGCTCAGCTTCGTTCGCGACGACATCTCCACCTCCGGAATCTTCGGGGAAAATCCGCCGCGCGACTGTACGCCAGCCTGGTGTCCTCCCGCGCCAGGGTGGCGGGCGTGAGGGCGGGCCCTGGCTTGGGGCTTCGTCGCTTCCTCTGCAATTCCTCCCACCCATGACCAGCCTGCGGAGGAACCCTGTCCGGCGCGGGACCTCCGCCCGCGAGGAGTCATTTCCATGAAGACCTCCGTTCCCTCTCAGATGAAGGCCGCCGCCATCGACCGCTTCGGCGGACCGGAAGTTCTCGGCACCAAGACCGTCCCCGTTCCCCAGGTAGGCCCCGGCGAGGTGCTCATCCAGGTGGAGACCGCCGGCATCGGCCAGTGGGACCCCGCCGAGCGCGCGGGCGAGATGGAAGGCTACAAGCCGGGCAGCAAGGCCTCCTTCCCATACGTGCTTGGCACGGATGGCGCGGGCACCGTCGTGGCCCTGGGCGAAGGCGTCAAGAACCTCAAGGTCGGCGACAAGGTCTACGCCTTCGGCTTCCTGAACGAGAAGGGAGGCTTCTACGCGGAATACACCGCGGTGAGGGCCGCGGACACCGCGCCCGTGCCCAAGGGGCTGAGCGCGGAGCAGGCGGGCGTGCTCGCGGCGGACGGAATCACGGCCCTCCAAGGCGTGGAGGACACCCTCAAGGTTGGGCAGGGCACCACGCTGCTGGTGTACGGCGCGAGCGGCGGCGTGGGCCACCTCGCGGTGCAACTGGCGAAGCGGCTCGGAGCCAAGGTGCTCGCGGTGGCCTCCGGCGCGGACGGCGTGGAGTTGATGAAGAAGCTGGGCGCGGACAAGGCCGTGGATGGCCGCTCCGACGACGTCGCGAAGGCGGTGCGGGACTTCGCTCCGGACGGCCTCGACGCGGCGCTGGTGCTCGCGGGGGGAGACAAGGTGAACGAGCTGCTCAAGGCCGTCGTGAAGAAGGGCGGCCACATCGCGTTCCCCAATGGCGTCGAGCCCGCGCCCAAGGGCCCCGAGGGCGTCAAGGCGACCGCCTACAATGGCGAGGCGAACCCCAAGGTGCTCGGCCGCCTCAACAGCCTCATCGAGTCCGGCCCCTTCCACGTCGAGGTCTCGAAGGTCTACCGGCTGGATGAGGTCAGCCGCGCGCACGAGGCCGTGGGCAAGCACCACCTGGGCAAGCTCGCCCTGCGCATCCACTGAAGCCTGTCGCTCAGGCCGCGGCGCGGGCTTGCTGAATCTCCTCCGCGCCCGGCCGCCACAGCACCTTCCAGCGCGCCTCGGGGAGTTGGGGTGGCGGAGGCTTCCCTTCCGATACCCCCGCCACCTCGACGTGCATCCCGCCACCCCAGGCGAGGATGCCCGCGAACAGGCCCAGGACTCTCATCGCGGGATGGAGGGGCCCCTCGTAGCGCCGCGCGCGCCAGTGACGCAGGCGTGGCGCCGAGGGACCTCGGGCGCTGGGCTGCAGGGAGAGCTTGCCGGGCGCCGGGGCCCCGGGGACCGGGAAGAGCGGCACGATGAGCAGGCCCACTTCTCCCGCCTCCAGGTGGACCGTCGTCTCTCGCGGATAGCGCAGCCGCGACTCGGGAGGCCCGGACAGCTTCAGCGTCAGCGCCCGCTCCGCGTCCACGCACCCCTGCGCCATCAGGTGCAGCTCCAGCGGCGCGGACCCCTCTTCCGTCGCGGCCAGTCTCACGGCGAAGTGCACGCCGTCGACCTCGAGGACGTCCTCGGCCGGCGCCCATTCGAGCAGCACGTTGGGCAATACCTCCGCCCGCCGCCAGTCCTTCCACATCCGGACCCCGATGAACGTGGTCACCGCCGCGCAGCCCAGCGCGAGCCACGGAGGAAGCCCGCTGAAATTCGAGGAGGCCACCATCCAGATGCCCAGCACGACCGCGGGCATCCCGAAACAGAACAAGAGCAGCCTGGCCGCGCCGTCGGCGTCGCGCTTCCAGAAAGCCCGAGCGCTCCACGTCGCGAGCAGCAGCCCTCCCACGAGCCACGCCAGGGCGGGAGCCGGAGGGGCCCGATAACGCAGCGTCACTCCGGCGATGCCCGCGGCCGTCAGCCCCACCAGCACCAGAAGCCCCAGCAGCACATGTCCGCGTGTCGCTCTCATGGCACCACCCCGTCCCGCCTCGGCTCACGGCGAGGGGGCCCAAGGTAGTCCACTCCGCGTGCCTCACGGGTTGGGAAACCGGAGGCCGCTGTCGCCCGCGCTCCGGCACGGCGCCGGAGGCGGGTTGTCTTTGGGGACTACTCGGCGCGGCAGACGGCCGGCGCGGAGAGGTTGGGGCGAATCATCTTGAACGGCTGGAGCAGGTCCGGGACGCGGAGCAGCGCGTCACGGCAGCCCGTCTCGTCGTTGCCGGAGATCTCCACCTTGAAGCTGCAGTCCTGCGCGCCCTCGCAGACCGTCTTGGCCAGCCGCGCATAGCAGTCCACGGCGCGGGCGCAGGTGCCCTCGCTCAGGTTCACCGACGCGGAGGAGGACGTCGTCGTGGCCGAGGTCGTGTTCGTGTTCGTCGACACCGACGCGCCGGCCGACACGGTGTCCGCCGAGTTCGCGCCAGGGGCGTTCAGGTTGATGGTGACGTTCGTCTGGGACGGCTCATGGGCGGGGGCGGCGACGAAGCGCGGGTTGATGCGGTCCTGGGCGCAGAGGTACAGCTCCTCGCCCTTCTTGCGCACCGTGGTGAGCTTCGTCTCCAACTCCGCCGGAGGAACCTGCTTGTCGTCCACGGAGACCTGGAAGGTGTACGCGTCGTTACCATTGTAACGGTAGTACATCGTGGAGGTCGCATCGTAGGTGACGGCGATGGCCGTGGTGTCCACGGAATGCGACTCGAGGCCACTCTCCAGGGCACAGACTCCGATGGACGTCTTGGTCGCCGAGGCATCGTTCGCCGCGACGGGCAGCGTGTAGAACTTGCTCGCGCCACAGGCCACCAGCGAGAGACACAGAGACGTCAGGGACAGTCCCTGGATGAGCCGCTTCATGAGGTTTGCTCCTAGGATGGGAATGGGTCCGCGCTGGGGAAGCCCGGCGGAGTGGCGCATCGACGCGTGCACCGGTTGCACATTCAATCCTGACACGAAACAGCCCGCCCCCGGAAATCACGGGGACGGGCCTGTCGCGGGGTGTTTCTCGAAGCTTGGGACTCGTGCGGTGTCCGCGGCTCAGGTCGTCAGCTTGGAGGTGATGTCGATGGATGCGGGGCTCGTCGGCACGGCGAAGGTCTTGCCGTTGGCGCCCTTGAAGTCGAGCGTCTTGAGGTTCACCGAGTAGATGAGCAGGTCCTCGTAGAAGCGCACGTTGAGGACGGTGTGGGTGAGGTCCTTGACCACGGTCCACTGGGTGTAGTCGTCCTCTTCCTTGAGGGATTTCTCATCGAGCGAGCGGACCGTGCCGCGAGGGATGTCGACGGTGTTGAGCAGGTGGAAGGCGAGGCTGGTGGCCTCGGTGGCGTTGGCGACGGGCCGGGCGAACTGCTTGAGGTACGCGGCCCGCACGAAGCGGGAAGGTGGCATCGGGTCCCCGGGCAGGCCGCGCAGGCCGCTGCCGTGGCCGGGCTGGGCGAAGGTCTCCGAGCCCAGCTCCACCCGCTTCGCGTCCCAGGGGGACAGGCCCACGTAGTCGCGCAGGTTCTGGAGTTGGACGGGGAAGGGCGGCGCGTTGGTGAGCACGGCGACGGGGTTGTCGTGCAGGTGCATCTCGCCATCGAGGAACTCGACGACCAGGCTGTTGCCCTGTGCGTCGTGGATGGGGAAGTGCAGGGGGAGGTACTGGGCCAGCCAGTCGCTCTCCCAGACCTGGGCCTCGCCTTCCTGGAGGGCGGTCTTCACCTCCGCCACGGTGGCGAAGTTGCCGAGCAGCCAGCCGGGGAACTGCGCCAGGGTGAGGGCCTTGGCGTTGTCGGTGACCTTGGGGTAGCGGGACTCGGGCAGCCACAGGCTGCCGGTGGACAGGCCGGCGGTGTTGAGCCCGTCGACCATGATGGGGAGGCTGCCCTTGGCGGTGAGGCCGACGTAGCCGTAGGTGGTCGTCCACGTCAGGCCGTTGAGTCCCTTGGGGGAAGGGGAGACGAACTTCTCACCGGGGGCTCGGACCAGGAGCTTCGAGTCGAGGTCGACGCCGAACTCCATGCTGCGGCCATTGACGACGCTCTTGTCCGAGGCGACGACGAGGAAGTCGGTGCACATGTGACGGCTCCTTGTGTGGGGTTGGCGAGGGCGGCCCTGTGCAGCCGCCGCGCCATCCGCCGTCCTGTCAGCGATTCCCAGCGGTTGAAATCGCACGCGGGTCTCGTGCCCCCGGGCGTGTTGCCTATCGCACGCGAGCGGCCACGGCGTGCGTTCTCGCGGAAGGCACGTGCGTCCCCGAAAAACGCGGCGCCTCCGGGGAATTTCCCAACAGGCGGGCGTTTGTGATGTTCATGCGTCCCATGTCGAAAGTTCCTCGGGTGGTGGCCATCGACCACCGTGCCTCCGCGCTGCAAGCCTCCTTCTGTGAGTACGTGCCCCAGGTGTTCCGCACGGTGGACTTCCGCCGCTGGTGCGCCTGGGGCGAGTGGACGGACGACTACCGCGCGTTCAGCGTGGTGGACGAGGGCCGGGTGGTGGCGAATGCCTCCGTGATGCGGATGTGCCTGCGCGTGGAGGGGCGCGAGGTGGTCGGCTATCAATTGGGTGCGGTGGGGTGTGTGCCCGAGCGTCGGGGGCAGGGCCTGGCGCGGGTGGCGATGGAGGCGGCGATGGAGGCGTGTGGGGACGCGCCGGTGGTGCTGTTCGCGAACAAGAAGGTGCTCGACTTCTATCCGCGCTTTGGCTTCGAGCCCCGGGAGCAGACGTTGTTCGGCGTCACGTTGGAGGTGACGCCGAGGGGGGAGCCCGCGCCGGTGTTGGATGTGTCCGAGGCGTCGGTGCGGGCGAGGCTCGTCGCGTTGGCGGAGGAGGGCGTCCCGGTGACGGAGCGCTTCGGTGCGCGCCGGCATGGACACATCGCGACCTGGTACGCGGCGGCGAACTTCGCGCGGCCCTTGCGCAAGCTGAGCGAGGACGCGTGGGTCTTCGCGGGCGTCGAGGACGGCACGCTCTACATCGAGGATGTGTTCGCGCGAGAGGGCTTCGATTTGCGTCCGCATTTGTCACGATTGGTGGACGAGCCCGTGAAGGCGGTCCAGTTCGGCTTCACGCCCGAGCGGTGGTGGCCTGGGGCGGAAGTGATTGGCGAGGACATGGAGGCGGACCTCTTCGTGCGCAACCTCTCGCTGCCCGCGGGAGCCAATCGCTTCCCGGTGATGGCGCGGACGTGATGGGCTTGGCCCATGCGAATCCCTTACGTCCAATGGCTTGCGTTGGTCGCGGTGTCCTGGCTCGGCTGTTCCACGGTTGAAAAGCCACCCGTGCAGCAGGCCTGGGACGAGGCCGATCTGGAGTGTCAGGCACCAGAGGAAGACCAGTGTGTAACCCTGCTGTGCCTGGGTGACACCTGCGGCTTCTATCGCTGCGAGGACACGCCGGTAGCCGTGGAGCTGGCGCGCTTTCCTCCGTCGAGACCACCCGCTGCAGCGGCGGCACCGGGCAGTGGTCCTAGGAGAAACTGGGGCGGAGCGCAGAAGCTCCCTCCGGGTTCCATCATGACGTTCCCCAACTGGAACGGTGCTCCGGACCGAGTCATCCCTCCGTCACGCCAGCTCACGGCGGGGCGTTGGGAGAAGCACCACATCTTTCCGCAGGCGAATGACCTGGCCGCGTGGTTCGAACGGCAGGGCCTGAAAATCCATCACTACACGATGCCCATTCCGCTCTCCGTCCATCGGCGGATCCATGACGGCACGGGCACGGGGCGAGGAGGAGCTTGGAACGAGGCGTGGCGTGAGTTCAGGGCGAACAACGAGAACGCCAGCCCCATGGAGATGTTCAAGTTCGCGGGAGAGTTGATTTACCGGTTCGACCTGATGGGCGGTCCCATTCAGCCCTACTATTCCCGCCCTGGCGCGTGAGAGCCTGCGACACATGACCCGGTACTTTCGGCTGCGCGAAGACAGGGCAGCGGTCACAGCTGGCTTCGACGCCGCGCACAAGTGGGGGCTGCCCGGGGTGCGGTGCCACACGTGCGGTGCCACGTGGGCGAGTTCAGGGCACCAATATCCCTCCGTGGACCTGTCGGAGTTGCCTGAGTGCAGCGAGTTCGAGAAGGCCCGCTCCGAGCCCTATCCTGAGTTCGAGCGTCTGCGTGAGTTGGTGCGGCCACTGGCCCCGCCGCAGGCCATGTTGCCTCCCGGAACACTCTTCGGCCCGTTGGTGGGCTCTGCCTCCGGGAAGTTCGGTCCGTTCACGTCCCAGGGGGACATGGTTTGGGTGGTTCGCCGGGACGCGCTGGAGCGGCTCCAGGCGGAAGGAGTAAAGGGGTTGTTGGGCTGTCGGACGGAGCTGCGGTTCCGGCAGAAGGACCCACCCGAGCTGCTGGAGCTCCAACTCGAGCCGCATGGCCGGCTGCACCCGGACTGTATTCCTCCGGAGGTGTCTCCACCGTGCGCAACCTGTGGCCGGGTCTATTTCCGGCTGCCGGATGAGCCCATCCTGGACGCGGCATCCTTGCCGCCAGCGCTGGACCTGTTCCGGGTGGGAAACTACGCCACGGTGATTGTGGGCACGGAGCGCTTCAGGGACGCCGTGCTCCGCCTCGAATTGGACGGCCTCACGTTCCGAGAGCTGCCAACCCGCTGAGCCCGAGTCCACCCACTTCCGCATGCAGGCCGAGCACTCATGCTCAGGCCTCGTTGATGGAGGGCCACCACGAGACCTCGGAGCCAGCGCCTCAAGGAAGGTCAATCCAGAGCGCCGAACTCGCGGTGTCCGCTGTCACGGTGACGGCGCCCTCGCCGAGCACGGCGCCTTCGCCGAGCGCCAGGTCCACACCCGAGCTTCCTTGGAGCGCCTCCACCCGGAGCGGTCCCGTCGTCGCGAGCAGGTATCCGTTACGGGCGCGGTCGAGCGTCAGTCGCTCGGGCCGGCCCGCGACGAGCGGGAGCCACCAGACCCGCACGTCGGCGCGCAAAGGCATCCCTTCGTCGCCCGCGATGAGCTGACGCCCGTCATCCGAGAGCTGGCGCGAGTAGTAGGCAGGGGGGCCGCCGTAGGTGTGCGGCCGGAACCACAACTGGAGCATCCGCGTCGGCCGGTCTGTGTCGTTTCCTTCGGCGTGCATCATCCCGCTCCGCGCGGAGATCAACTGCGCGGTCCTCGGTCCCATCGTCGCGCCGTGCGCCTGGTCTCCGTGATGCGAGAGCGTCCCGTCCACGACGATGCTGAGGATCTCCATCTCCTCGTGCGGGTGAAGCGGGAACCGCGATTTCGGGGCGAATGTCGCATCCGCGAGGACGAGCAGCGGCCCCAGCGGTCGACCCTGGCCGGAGTGGGGTCCCACCGTTGCGACGAAGTGGTCCCGGAGCGAGAGCCACGAAAGCGTGGTGCGAGGCAGCGATGCGAGCGTGCGGTGTTCGAGGCGCGGCATGGGCAGGTTCCTATCGGTGTGACAACCGGAGAGGGCCACGGCACTTCCGGCGACGAACGTGCGACGTGAGAGCTTCACGACGTGGGCCTCGTCAGCGGCGGCGAGAAGCGAGTCGTCGGCGTTGAGCCGGAGGAGCGCATCGACGTCCTCGCCTTGAAAGGGGCGGTCCCGGTGTCTGCCCATGTTCGTCTCCTCCCGCGCTGGGATGCGCGGTGAAGGAGTTAGCCCGGCCCGGCTCGTTTGACACCTCCGGATGGACGCACAGAAGATGTGCGAGAATGCACATCTCCTGGGACGAGCTTCAGACCATCGAGGCGCTGGTTCGCACTGGCAGCGTCGAGGCCGCCGGACGCGAGTTGTCGCTCCGACATTCTTCGGTGTCGAGGCGGGTCGCGGCGCTGGAGGCACGCCTTGGCACGGCTCTGTTCGCGAGGGGCGCGCGCCTGGTGCCGAGCGCGCTGACGCTGCGAATCGCGGAGCGGGCCGTGACGATGCGCGTGGCCGCGAGGGACATCGAGGACTTCGTAGGGGCGGAGAGACGGGGCCGGGAACGAACCGTGGTCATCACGACGAGCGACGTGCTGGCCCCGCTCTTGTTCCTCGCGCTCGCGAAGGCCAGGCCCGCGCAGGCGGTAGAGGTGCTCGTGAGTGACGACGAACTGGAGCTGCTGCCAGGTCAGGTGGACCTCGCGCTGCGTCCCGGTCAAAACCCGAGCGGGGCGCTGCGCGGACGACGGCTTGGACGGTTGAAGGTCGGAGTCTATCGCGCTCGCGGCGGAGCGCCGGATTGGCTGCAGCCGAGCGTTGAGCTGCGCGCCAGGGCCTCGATGAGCTGGTGGCGCGAGGTCCCCAAGGACGTACCGGGTGCCGTGACGTGCAGCTCACTGCTGGCCATGCGCGATGCGTGCTCCGCTGGCCTGGGACGGGCCGCGCTCCCGGCCTTCCTCACGCACGGAGACGCCCGGCTCCAGTTCGAGAGGGAGCTCGACGCGGGGCCACCCCTCTGGCTCCTCGCGCCGATGGCCCGTGGCATCCCGAAGGAGCTTCGCGAGGTTCAGCGGGACCTCTTCGCCGCGCTGCGCGCGACGGAGGGCGCCTTCGTCGAATGAGTCCTTCTCACGAACCCGAGCGCGCCCGAGCAGGCATCCCGAACCGGCTCGGAGGTTGTCCCGTCCACCGCCGGAACGCGCGGGTGAACGTACTCACATCAGAGAAGCCCAACAGATACGCAATCTCACTCACCGAACGCCCCGGCTCGGAGAGATACGACAGGGCCAGCGTCCGGCGAGTCTCCGCGAGCAGCTCGCGAAACCCCGAGCCCGAGTCCACCAGTCGCCGCTGAAGACTGCGCGCGCTCATATGCAGCCGCTCCGCCACCTTCTCTTGCGACGGCTCTCCCTGGGGCAACAACTCCAGCAGCACCGCGCGCACCCGAGCCACCACGTCCTGCCCCGCCTGCCGGGCCAGGTGCCGGGTGATGAGCTCATCATTGATGCGCGCCAGCTCCGGGTTCGCTCCCGGCAACGTCACCTCGAACGGTGGCCGCTCGTACACCAGCACGTCCGCGTTCGCTCCAAACGTCACCTTGCAGCGGAACAGCTTCGCGTAGGGCGTCAGGTCCGAGGGCTCCGGACGGCGCAGCAGCACCTCGCGCGGTGACAGCTCCTTGCCGTACACCACCCGGCAGAAGCGCACGAGCAGGTACGCCACCGCGTCCGTCTCCTCCTCGCACAGGTGCGGCCCCTCGCCCCCGTCGTAGAGGATCACCTGATAGCAGTCCCCGTCCCGGGTGAAGGCCGGCCGGAGCGCGTCGGAGACCAGCGCCACCGCGTGCACCAGTCGCTCGAAGGCCTCGCGCAGCGTGCTGGAGGCATTGAGCCGGTAGCCCACCGCATGGAACGTGGTGGGGCTCACCTGCCGCGCCATCGCCAGTCCAATGGCCGGCTCTCCCGAGCGCTCCACCGCCAGTCGCCACAGTCGAGTCATCCCCGCCTGCGGATAGCGCGCGTTGGCGTCTCCCAGCAGCCCCGGGTTCAGTCCCGCCTGCACGAACAGCGCATGCGAGTCCACGCCACGCAGCTCCAGCGTGCGGTGGAGCGCCAGCGCCCAGCTCGTCAACATGGTCGCCGGAGAGCTCATGTTGTCGCCTTTGGTCAAAGGAATTGGCGGAACGGAGCAAGCACCCAAGGCGCCTCCCCCAGTACCTTGTCTTCCTGGGAATCCTGCCATGTCGGAGGTGAGGATGCTTGCCCTCGCATCGTGTGCCCTCCTCGTGACGCGTCGCATCATGTCTGTCTGTAGACCGCCTCAAGCGTAGCGGTTCAAAGGCTCCACGCTTTTCCACCCCGCTCACATTCTGGCTTCACCCCTCCGTCGGCAGATGCCCCGCCGCGCCTTGGTCGGCGTGTGCGTCGTCCCCCTCGTCATACCCAGAGGTCTGGCCTCCCCATGACTCCCCCGAGACTCAGAAGCATCCAGAAGTCCTTGCTGGCGGCGCTGTCGCTGCTCGCCGTCATGTCGCCGGCCTTCACCCCGGCGCACGCGGCGGCTCCGTCCTTCATCGCCTTCGAGAGTGGCCATGTGCGTCCGCTCGCGCTGTCACCGGATGGCACGCGGCTGTTCGCGGTGAACACGCCGGACAACAGCCTGTCCATCTTCACGGTGGGGGCCTCCGGGCTCGCGCTGCAGGCGAAGGTTCCCGTGGGACTGGAGCCCGTGGCGGTGGCGCCGCGAGGCAACAGCGAGGTCTGGGTGGTCAACCACCTGTCGGACAGTGTCAGCGTCGTGTCTCTCTCGGGGACGCCGCGCGTGGTGCGCACGCTGCTGGTGGGTGACGAGCCGAGAGATATCGTCTTCGCGGGTACGGGGGGCCGGGCGTTCATCACCACGGCGCACCGTGGACAGCACCGCACGCACGCCTCGATTGCGGGTGTGCCGGGTGCGGGAGATCCACAGCTCACCACGCCGGGCGTGGGGCGCGCGGACGTCTGGGTCTTCGACCCGGCGAACCTGGGCACGACATTGGGTGGCACGCCGGTGCGCATCCTCAACCTGTTCGGTGACACGCCTCGCGCGCTGACGGTGAGCCCGGATGGGCAGACGGTGTACGCGGCCGTGTTCAAGTCTGGCAACCAGACGACCTCCATCATGGAGGAGGCGGTGTGCGAGGGCTTCAATCCCTATCTGCCCTGTCTGGTGAATGGCTCCATCTACCCTGGCGGCAGCCCGGGCCCGGCCACCAACCACCAGGGCGTGCCCGCGCCCGAGGTGGCGCTCATCGTGAAGTACAACAACCAGTCCAGCCAGTGGCAGGACGAGTTGGGGCGCAACTGGAACAACGCGGTGCGCTTCCGGCTGCCGGACCAGGACGTCTTCGCGCTCGACGCGAACACGCTGGGCCAGAAGGCCGCCTATCCGCACGTGGGCACCACGCTGTTCAACATGGTGACCAACCCGGTGACGGGCACGGTGTACGTGTCCAACACGGAGGCCTTCAACCACGTCCGCTTCGAGGGCCCCGGCAACTACGGCGGCACCACGGTGCAGGGCCACCTGGCGGAGACGCGCATCACCGCCATCCTCGGAGGCAGCGTGCTGCCCCGGCACCTGAACAAGCACCTGGACTATTCGAAGCTGGCGAACGAGCCCGGGTTCGACCCGGCGGCGAAGGCGCACAGCCTCTCCATGCCGTTGGACATGGTGGTGAGCCGCGATGGCCGGAAGCTCTACGTGGCCGCGTACAGCTCCAGCAAGGTGGGCGTGTTCGACACGCAGGCCCTGGAGGCGGACAGCTTCAACCCGACGTTGAACAGCGCGGCGTACATCCCGGTCAGCGGTGGTGGGCCCAGCGGCCTGATTCTGGATGAGGCGCGCAACCGCCTCTATGTGATGACCCGCTTCGACAACGCGGTGAAGGTCATCGACCTGGCCACGCGCGCGGAGCTGGGCAAGCAGGTGCTGGCCAACCCGGAGCCCGCGGCGGTGGTGCAGGGGCGGCCGGTGCTCTACGACGCCACGACGCTCTCCGCCAACGGCGAGGCCTCGTGCGCGAGCTGCCACATCTTCGGCGACATGGACGACCTCGCATGGGATTTGGGCAACCCGGATGAGGACGTGGTGGAGAACACGATTCCGGGGCGCCTGCTGGGGGCGGCGGAGCTCTTGAAGCCGCACATCAACGGCTCGGGCAACGTGGAGGACTTCCACCCGATGAAGGGCCCCATGACGACGCAGACCCTGCGCGGCATGGTCAACTCCGGAGCCATGCACTGGCGAGGGGACCGCTCCAACGGCTTCTTCGGCGTGGGGCAGCTGGACCCGAACCTCTCGTTCATGAACTTCATCGTCGCGTTCGAGGGGCTGCTGGGCCGGGCGAGCATGCCCACGGTGGCGGAGATGCAGCGCTTCACCGACTTCCAGCTGCAAGTGCAGTTGCCTCCGAACCCGGTACGCAACCTGGACAACTCATTGACGGCGGCGCAGCAGCGGGGCCTGAACTTCTACTCGGGCTCGCGTCGCGCGGACGGCATTCCGTTTGGAGAGGGGTTGGGCTTCACGTGTGAGGGGTGTCACCGCATCGACGCCTCCCAGGGTTTCTTCGGGACGGATGGTCGGGTGAGCTTCGAGAACATCCCGCAGATTGTGAAGATTCCGCACCTGCGGAACATGTATCAGAAGGTCGGCATGTTCGGGAATCCGACGACGCCCTTCTTCCTGGCGCGGGACAGTGGTTGGACGGGGGACCAGGTGCGAGGCTTTGGCTTCGTGCATGACGGCGCGGTGGACACCGCGGCGCGGTTCCTGTCGGCCATCGTGTTCATCCCGAGCATCGGCGTGGGCTTCCCGTTGAACAACCCGGATGCGACGCGGCGGGATGTGGAGCAGTTGTTGCTCGCGTTCGACACGGACCTGGCGCCGATTGTCGGTCAGCAGGTGACGTTGACGAACACGAACTCCGCGAGCGTGGGTCCGCGCATCGACCTGCTGTTGCAGCGCGCGCGCACGCCGTTCACCTCGAAGGTCCTGGGGGGAGCGGTGACGGAGTGCGACCTGGTGGCCAGGGTGGCGCTGGGGGGGCGTGTGAAGGGCTTCCTCTTCAGTCCGGCCGCGAATGCCTTCACGCCGGATGACGGGACGGCGGCGAACGTGACGGACGCGACGCTGCGCAACTACGCGAAGACGGCGGGCCAGGAGGTGACCTACACCTGCGTGCCGCCGGGCTCGGGTCCGCGCATCGGCCTCAATCGCTAGCAGTCCGAGGGCCCCCCCGCGAGGAGACTGTCGGGCTCCTCGCGGGGCTTCAAAGACGGACGCGTTGTGTGGAAGGCCGCGCACAGGACGTGGATGGGAAGGAATGCTGACGGCGCCTCGTGGAATAGTTGCGTGAGGAAAGGATTCCGCGGGGCGCGTGTCTGGGTCTTGGGACGCCAGGAGTTGGCTGTGCCATCCTGTGCGGCATGCAAGCAAAGCATGTTCATGCGGGGATGGGGCTCCTGCTGCTGGTGATGGCGGCGGCGTGTGGTTCCTCGAGTTCGAAGGATGAAGGGAAGCGGGACTCTGGGCCGGGCGTGGTGGAGGACGGAGGGGGAGATGGTGGCCACCGCGAGGATGGAGGAGAGACCTTCACCGACGGTGGACTGGATGGTGGCTGTCTCTTATA